>CAXNDA010000007.1:0-17398 GCA_964200875.1 Chloroflexota bacterium
CAGGTAAACCATGTCACTCTCGCTCGCTTGGAGCAACGGCCAAGCATCCGAGTTAGCGTTGGCGCCCGACCATAGGGCATGGTCATTGCTGACCCGCAAACCCGCGGACCAGGTGACACCGTGGGCGACGAAGGTTGCGACGCGTGTGCTTGGTGCATAGTGTCCATTTAAGTATGCGGCGACGCGTTCATTGGCCGAAGCCCCGAGCGTGTGCACTGCCGGTACCGACGGTTGACGGAGGATGATCGCGACTGTGCAGCCAAGCACTATCAGACTCCACGCGAGCCTTCCTGCGAGGCGATTTGTTCGATCCGATAGGCGTGCAGCCGTAAGCGTCTGGAGCCGTCTCGCTACATGTACGGTACCCAGGCCCGCTAAGGGCAGGACTACGTAGAACTCATAGAGAAAGTACGCCGCACGGTAGAAGAATAGAGCGTACGTGATCAGCGGGACCGACCAGATGGCCAAGACGGCCAGCTCTGACCAAAACCTGCGTTTAGCCTGCGCCACTGCGCCGATCAGCGCTAAGGCCCACACGACGGAGCCTAACACAAGGCCACCATAGGCCTCGAAGGCGTACAGTGGGGCCTGAGACGCAGCAAACAGCACGCGCTTTGCGAAGGCTTTCGGGTTACGCATAGCCGCACGAATGAAGGACTCCCCGTTCTCCTCCCGGGTACCGTACAGCTCTCGGGCCTTCCCCGGGCCGGAGGCTAACCCCACCACTTGTGCTGCTGGATCCAATCCAACATAGACGACGCCTTCGGCCTGTTCGAAAGACACGTAAGCGCTGCTGCTGGTCCAGGCTAACCCTGTTTCATGTGCCGCAAGCAGGCCGTAGCCTCCAACAATGAGCATGAACGGTGCTGTGAGAGTGAAAGTCGCCCGTGGATGCAGGCGTTGCCACCATCCCGTCTTCGTTTCGGCCCCCTTCGGAGGGAGCCATGTGACAAGTATCAGTAACAACGCCCAGACGACGAACGCGTCAGTGCGCACGAGAGCCGCCACGGCCAGTGCCACTGAGGCGGTAATCAAGGAGCGAGGTTGCCTATTGCTAGTGAACTGGAGCGCTGGAAGCAACGCACACGCAGCAAATACGGCATACAAGCCGTCTCGTGAGCTGTTGGCCAATGGTGGAATGACCGGAAGGAGGAAGAGCAGAAGACAGGCCACCCACCTCGGAGCGCCTCGGAATGCCGGAAGCTTCGCTACCCCATAGAAGGCCCAGGAGCAGCCAACGAAAATGAGCAGTGACTTGTACCATTGTACGAGAACCAGCCAACTAAGGCTGTCGTGCACCAGGACATACAGGCTTGAGTAAAAGAGAGGTACGAGCGGATACAGGCCGAGGGGGAATAGCGGCGTGGGGCTACCCCCTGCCAAGAGCGTCAACGCTATCTCTCGCCCTTGGTTAGCGAGGATCGGTTCGTCGGGGTATAGCATGATGGCCGGGGCCAGAATCAAAGTGTTTGAGAAGAGTAGTAGGTAGGCAAGACAACCGATCACGAAGCGGACGCCGCCATGCTTGGAGAGACGGCTAATCTGGCTTATCGTGCGCTCGACGGCTTTCAGGGGGGTGGCCTCACGCCTGTGGACTGAGATGGTTGCGGTAGCCCAAAGATGGCCCTGCCAATGATTGTCCTGATCCTACCAGCGTTTGACCAAGTAAGGTTGGGGGTGCACTCTGGGGCGCCCCTTCCTGCACTATCCCCTTCGGCGCCACCCGCGGTGCCACCCTCCTAAAGGAACCCACAACAAAGCGGTGCACGCAGTGTCCGGTGCCGTCTGTACCTCGGCTAGGGTATTGCGGCACGTTCGGCAAACAAGTGCCATGGGCTAACTAGCGGGCGCTGGAAAGCTTAAAGAGCACCGGGATTGCAGGCGCGCTCGATACAAGTGAATGTGCGGTTGAGCGCGCCTCGGCCTGGCCCGCAGCCTTTCGGCCGGGTAGCGCATATCTGATCTTAGGCCTAGACCTTGGTTGCTGCGTCCTCGAACCAGGCCTGCCACACGCCGCCGTACTGGGGCATGCCGGCCTTGGCGATGGCCTGCTTGAAGTGCGGCAGGTCGTACTGGCTGCCGCTGCTGCCCGCGAACTCCATCACCTGCTCGGCCGACACGTAGTCGTGGTCCATACCCGCCATGACGCACGCGTAGTAGTTCATCTCGGCGTGGTGCTCCAGGTGAATCATGTCCGTGACGGCCTCCTCCATGCTCTTGCCGGCCGTTACGGCCCCATGCCCGCGCAGCAACTCGACCTTGCCGGCGCCCAGCAAGCGAGCGACTTCGGTGCCTTCGGCGTCGGTGGTGATGATCTTCTGCTTGGGGTACACCGGAATCGGGTCCATCACCAGGCGGTTGCCCTCGTTCACCATCGAGCGGATCGGCTTGCCGATCACCGACATCACTGTGGCGAACTTCGGGTGCACGTGCACCACCGCCATCACGTCGGGCCGAGCCTTGAAGATGCACGAGTGAATCTTCACCTCGAAGCACGGCACGACGTTGGGCGGGCTGTCCACCAACTCACCCTCCAGGTTGCACACCACCGTGTCCTCGGGCCGCATGCGTGCCAGCGTGTCGAGCCGGTAGCCCCGCCCCTTCACCACAAACTTGTCGGGCTCGCCCGGCACCCGCACACTCACGTGCCCCAGCGACGCCCGCACTCCCGTTGCCAGCCCAAAGTCCACCAGCATGTGGCTGCCCACCGCCACCTCGTACCGCGTATCTGCATAGGGTGAAGCCATCGAACGCACACCTCCGTACCAAAGCTGCGGGATTCTACCACGCCAGCCGCGTCGCCGTCTGCTGCGGTTCGGCGACCGATCCGCTCTCCTCCCTGGCAGGGAGGAGTTGGAGGAGGGTCGAAGCTTCGATTAGTGATAGCGAGGCGGTTACCCGCATTACCGCGCCTTGTCGATCTCCTCCACCGCCTCGGGGTTCGCCAGCGTACTGATGTCGCCGACCGGCTCGCCGACGGCCTTGGCGCGCACGATGCGCCGCATGATCTTGCCGCTGCGGGTCTTCGGCACGTCGTTCACAAACCACACCTCATCGGGCCGGGCGATGCCGCCGATCTCGTGGGCCACGTGGTCGCGCAGCGCCGACCGCAGCTCGTCGCTGGGTTCGATGCCGTTGTTCAGCACCACGTACGCCACGATGCTCTCGCCCTTGATCTCGTGGGGCTTGCCGATGACCGCCGCTTCGGCCACCTGGGCGTGGCTCACCAGCGCGCTCTCGACCTCGGAGTTGCCGATGCGGTGACCGGCCACCTTCAGCACGTCGTCGGCGCGGCCCTGCACCCAGAAGTAGCCGTCGTTGTCGATGCGAGTCACGTCGCCCGCCAGGTACTCCACGGCGTACTTGCTCCAGTACTGGTCCTTGTACCGCTCCGTATCACCATAGATTCCGCGCAGCATCGACGGCCACGGGGTCTGAATCACCAAGTTGCCGCCGGTGTTGGGCGGCGAGGGGTTGCCGTCGTCGTCGAGCACGGTTGCTTGGATGCCGGGGAACGGTCGGGTGCCGGAGCCGGGCTTGAGCGGCGTGACCGGCAGCGGCGTGATGCAATGGGCGCCGGTCTCGGTCTGCCACCAGGTGTCCATGATCGGGCAGCGGTCGCCGCCGATGTACTTGTGATACCAGATCCAGGCCTCGGGGTTGATGGGCTCGCCCACGCTGCCCAGCAGGCGGAGCGAAGAGAGGTCGTGATTCTGCGGCCACTTCTCGCCGTGGCGCATGAACATGCGAATGCTGGTGGGCGAGGTGTACAGCGTGGTCACCCGGTAGCGCTCAATCATCGACCACCAGCGGTCGGGATGCGGCCAGTCGGGCGCGCCCTCGTACAGCACCGACGTCGCGCCCAGGATCAGCGGCGCGTACACGATGTAGCTGTGGCCCGTTACCCACCCGATGTCGGCGGCGCACCACCAGATATCCTCGTCCTTCATGTCGAACACCCACTTCAGGGTGAGCGCCGTCTGCACCGCATAGCCGCCGTGAGCGTGGATGATCCCTTTGGGCTTGCCGGTGGTGCCCGAGGTATACAGCAGGTACAGCATGTCGTTGGCGTCCAGGTGCTCGGGCTCGCACTCGATGGATTCGCCGGCCACCAGCTCGTGCCACCAATAGTCGCGGGCGCCATGCCACGGCACGTTTTCGGCGGCGTCGCCCAAACGTTGATACACCACCACGCTCTGCACCGTTGGCGCCTGCTCCACCGCCTCGTCGGCTAACGTCTTGAGGTTCACCACCCGGCCGCGGCGGTAAAAGCCATCGGCGGTGATGACCACCTTGGCGCCGGAGTCGTTGATGCGATCACGCAGCGCCGCCGCACTGAAGCCGCTGAACACCACCGCATGAGGAGCACCCAGCTTGGCGCAGGCCAGCATCGCGATAGGCAGCTCCGGCGTCATGGGCATATAGATGGCCACGCGGTCGCCCTTGCCCACCCCAAGACGGCGCAGGCCATTCGCCAGTCGATTCACCTCGATCGCCAGTTCACCGTAGGTGATCTTGCGGGTATCGCCCGGCTCGCCCTCGTAAATGAAGGCCACTTTGTTCTTGCGCCAGGATTTCGCATGGCGGTCGACTGCGTCATAGGCAATGTTGTACTCGGCGCCCACGAACCACTTGGCGAAGGGGCGGTCCCATTCCAACAGCTTGTCGTGCGGGCGGTACCAGGTCACCAGGTCGCGCGCCACCTCGGGCCAGAACCAGTTGGGGTTCTTGGCGCGTTCGTACAGTTCTTCAACCGTCTGGATGTCGTGGTCACGCATCCAGGCCATGACGTTGCTATTCTCCACCAGGCCGGCGGGCGGGTTAAAAATGCGCTCTTCAGCCAGCAGCGCATCGATGTGTTGGGCAGAATCGGCCATCGGCGGACTCCTTCGCGGAGATGAGGATGAATGGAGCCCATTCTACCAGGAAGCCCCAGACGATTGGTTTGCCAGCGAGACCCAACGGCGGCCTCACCTCAGCGTTGGGCCGAGCAGAAAGCGCCATCTGTTATGCAACCGGTCGTTTGCTGCCGATGCTGTTAAGGGTGTCCACCGGCCCAGGCCGGTTCGCGATGGCCTACACTGAAACGGCGGCCGTTCGGCCCCCACTCTCCCCTTACAGGTGGTCAATGGCAAAGTACATAACGGAATCTGGCAAAAAGGTGGTCACGCTCATCCCGGGGGATGGTATTGGCGCCGAGGTGACCTCAGCCGCCCAGCGTTTGATCGCCGCGGCCGGCGTGGGCATTCAATGGGATCACCAGGTTGCGGGCGCAGAGGCGTTTCGGGCTGGGGTGCACACCGGGGTGCCGGCTGCCACCCTCGATTCCATCCGCCGGTCGCGCGTGGTGCTGAAGGGCCCGCTGGAGACGCCGGTGGGCTTCGGCGACAAGAGCGCTAATGTCACCCTCCGCAAGCTGTTCGAGATGTACGCCAACATCCGCCCGGTGCGAGAACTGCCCGGCGTCCACACCCCGTTTTCCGGTCGCGGGATCGACATGATAGTGGTTCGCGAGAACATCGAGGACCTTTATGGCGGCATCGAGCACATGCAGACCCCTGGGGTGAGCCAGACGCTCAAGCTGGTGAGCCGGAAGGGCTCGGAGAAGATCATTCGCGCCGCCTTCGCCCTTGCCCAGTCCGAGCAGCGTACGAAGGTGACCTGCGTGACCAAGGCGAACATCATGAAGCTCAGCGATGGCCTGTTCAAGAAGACTTTCGAGGATGTGGCGCGCGACTATCCCGACATCACCGCTGAGCACATGATCGTGGACAACTGCGCGCAGCAGCTGGTGATCGCTCCTGAACAGTTCGATGTGCTGGTGACGCTCAATCTCTACGGAGACATCCTCAGCGACCTTGCCGCTGGCTTAGTCGGTGGCCTGGGGTTTGCTCCGTCGGCAAACTTGGCAGATAGCGCTGCGATGTTCGAGGCGGTGCACGGGTCGGCTCCGACTATTGCCGGTAAGGACATCGCCAACCCGACCGCCTTGATGCTGACCGCCGTGCAATTGTTGCGTTACCTGGATGAGGCGGATGCTGCGAGCCGGGTTGAGAACGCAGTATTGGTGACATTGGAAGACGGTACGGCGCGTACTGCCGATATTGCCCGCGGTGGCTCTTCGGTCGGCACGGTGGCGTTCACCGACGCTGTTATCGGGAACCTCGGCCGCCGTCCCGTGACGGTGAGCGCTCGAACTTACGGCGAACTCAAGCTGCCGCAATTGCCGCAAGCCCCGGACTTCGTGGCGGTGCAGCGCCGCCGCAGCGTCGGCGCCGATGTCTTCGTGGAATGGGCAGGCGCGGCCGACACGCTGGGGCAGGCCCTTGAACTGGCCACTGCCGCAACGACCTACCGGCTGCGCCTCATCTCGAACCGGGGCACGCAAGTCTACCCGGTGCTGCTGGCTGAGCCGGACCTGGTGGACGTTTGGCGCTGCCGCTTTTTGGTGCAGGATGCGCAGGCTGACGCCGTTCCCGATGACCTGTTGGAGTTGCTTCGGCAGGTGGGAACCGTTGCGCCCTGGATGCATGTCGAGAAGCTGCAGGAGTTCGACGGCGAAGACGGGTTCAGCAAGGCGCAGGGCGAGGAGTAGCGCCCGCGGCTCCTAACACTACTGGTGGCCCGAATTTGGGCGGCGCTAGGCCGACCGGGGGCCCGCTGGTTCTACCAGCCGGCTACCAATCGCCGCTGTCGCTATCAGATGAGTCATCATCCATTCCGGGAGGTCTCCGGAGTCCACCTTTCACCAGTGCGGGGTTCAAGCCGCGAGGCGCCTCTTCACGAGCTTGCTGCTCCTCGGGGGGCACGTAGAAGAACTGGTTCAGCTCTGCGGGTGGGCTTCGGAACTCGAAGACGCTGGCTTGCTCGCCACCGATGGTGCTCTCCGGGATGGGATGGCCCGCTAAGTCCAGCTTGTTCCGGATGTGCGCCAGCGCCGCCCTATAGGAGTCCTCGTTCGAGGCTGCTATCAGGCGCTGCTGCACGGCGGTTTGGTCGCCCTGACTCAACACATTGAGCCAGTCCCAGACGGGCGTCCTTGGCAGTACGCCCCAAGAATCCTTGACCTCGCTGTTGTAAAGGTCGCCGGTGATGGTCTTCTGCATGCCGCCTTCAATGCGCAATAAGTGAGGGAATGCCTGCACCCGGCTTGCAAGAAACTGGACGACCGAGGCCACGAGCCCATAGACGGTGGAAGCCGCATCAGCGTCGTCGAGACCGCCTGGGGGGAGTTGTGCGCCCAGCTCACGCTGGTACCACTGAGCGTTCTCCAGCACCAGGAGCGCCTCGGGAGCCTGCCCGAGGAGCGCCCTTGTCTGCATGCCGGTCGAAGCTTGGTTTGCGAAGCCCACCGCTTGCGAGCCGAATTCGTCGAATCGGATTTCGTGACCTGGTTGCGCGATGACCAGCCGGAATTCGCCGTCGACCATCGGCGCGACCGAGCGGCGCTCACGACCCGCCTCCAGAACGGCGCGTACCAAGAGACCGGTAGCGGTTTTCCGATCGGCGATGCCTTCCGCTGCGGCCTGCTCCACCGGTGTGGTCTTCAGTTCGATGGTATAGAGGTGGGTTTCATCACTACCGATGTCAGACGTGAACTCCACGAGCACCTGTCCCTGGCGTTCCACGTGGCCCAGCCGCCCCCGATTCGCCGGATTCGCAATGTAGACCTTCTGGCTGGAAGCGATCTCCTGTTCAACACCCACGGTGGGGCCCCCGTAATCGACCCGCTGCAGGGTCATGCCGCCCATGGCTGCCGAGGACGCACGCAACAGTCGCTGGAGTGCTTGGTTTCCGAGGAGACCGCTAACGGAGCGCAGGCCTAGCGACAAAGCGAGCGAAGAGCTCGAGCGGGTCGTGCTCGTATGTTCAAGCGGTGCCTCGACGTCTACTTGTGAGGGCGGGCGGGAGGTGAGGTGCGCCGGTATGCGCTGTGCATGCTCCATGTGTGCGGCTCAGGCGGGACGACGCAGGGAACCGGCTAGGGTATGGCGGCGGCGATGGTGTGCGGGATGAATCCCCAGGCATCCATGGGCCAGTAGGTGATCCACGCCTTGCCCACGATTTCCCGGGCAGGCACCGAGCCCCAGACGTGGGAGTCACTGCTGTTGTTGCGATTGTCGCCAAGCACGAAGTACTCGCCCGGCTGCACGATGGTCGCCTCTTTGGTGTAGGTGGGGCTGTTCAGAATGTAGGGCTCTTCCAGGCGCCTGTTGTTTACATAAACAACGCCAGTCTTCACCTCAACCGTCTCGCCGGGTATCGCCACCACCCGCTTGATGAAGTCGCGGGTAGGGTCGCGGGGAAAACGGAAGACGATGATGTCGCCGCGCTGGGGGGAGCCGAGTTGGAACAGCGTGGAGTTCCTGAGCGGTTCCAGCGCGGGAATGGCCTCGGCAATGCCCTCTAGGCCAAAAGAGGCGTACGCAAGCTTGTTGACCAGCAGATACTGCCCGGTATGCAGGCTTGGCTCCATGCTGTTGCCGTCGACCTTGAAGTTTTGGACGCCTGCCCGTACGCCCATGTAGATGATGAGCGCGAGCAGCAACGTCTCCACAACGTCTCGCACCAAGTGACGGCTGTGACGCCGGGGTTCTTCCACGGGAGGGAGCTGCGCCACCGGAGGGTGGACAGGATGCCCGGGTGGAATTAGCCCCTGCTCGATATCGCCCCATTCGACGTGAGGCGGCCGGCGCAGTACCGCCGGGGGGGTCACCTGGTCGGGGGTTGGTTCCACCGAGTCACCTGTTACAGGACGGTTCGTCTGCGCGTTATCCAGCATGGTACTTCTACTGTACCCCGTCGCTTCCCCCTAGCCAAGGGAGCGGCGCACAGTAGGGTAACTCCAGCGTGGTATATTGAGAGTCCTATCGCTATGCAGTTTGATCCCAAGGGAACGCAACCACCGATTAGAGCCCAGCGTGGCGCCCCCCGCTTTGTCGGGTGGCTTTTTGCCACGTGCTTCATCATGGGTGGGCTTTGGGCCGGCGGTCAGGCTGTTCCCGAAGCTTTCGGCTGGGCCAGAGAGCTGCCTGGGAACCTCACGCAGTTCATCATTCCTGTGCTCGGGCCCGGCACGTCGCCCGACGCCCCCGACTGGCGCAACAAAGAGCGGGTGAACGTGCTGGTGATGGGCATCGATCGCCGGCCGGACGAGAAGTTCGAGGACCCGGTACGTACCGACGTCATGATGCTGGTCTCTGTGGACCCCCACAGCCAGACCGCCAGCATGCTCAGCGTGCCACGCGACCTATGGCTACCGGTGCCCATCGGCAATGGCCAGACCATCAGCGAGCGTGTGAACGCCGCCAATGTTATCGGCGTGATGCGCAATCACCCCGGCGGCGGCCCGCAGCTGGCGAAAGAGACCTTCCAGTACAACTTCGGGGTGCGGGTGCACTACTACGTGATGATCGACTTCGAGGGTTTCGAGAAGGTCACCGATACGCTCGGCGGTGTTGACGTACGTGTGGATCAGACCATTGTCGATAACCAGTACCCCACCAACAATTACGGCCTCCAGCGCATCACCATTCCGGCCGGCGACCAGCATCTGAATGGCGAGCGAACCCTGCAGTACGCCCGGTCGAGGCACCAAGACTCCGACTTCGGGCGTATGAAACGCCAGCAGCAGGTGATGCTGGCCGCCCGCGAAAAGCTGCTGCGGCTGGACATGCTCCCCAAGCTGCCGCAGCTGTGGAACGAGTTTCAGGAATCGATCCGTACCGACATGAGCTTGGGCGACGTTCTGGCACTCGCGAAGATCGCCAAGGAGATTCCGGTCGAGAGCATCACCGGCCGGTCACTGGAAGCTCCGTACGTCTACAGCTTCACGGGGTACGACGGCGCTTCGCTGCTGATGCCGGTGCGGGAGAAGATTCGCGATGTCATCGAGGAGATGTTCTTCGACAGCCGCAAGGAGCAGGGCGCCCGCATCGAGGTGCTGAACGGCACCAAGACGCCCGGGCTGGCGGCACTGACGGCGACACAACTCAAGAACTACGGGTTCGACAACGTGACCGTTGGCGACGCACCCGGTGGCCCATACCGGGAGACGCAGGTGGTGAACTTCACCGGCAAAGGCTACACAGCCACTCTGGTCGCGAACCTGTTGCGCGTGCCCAAGGGCCAAGTGAAGACCGAGGGTGCGGTGGGGCCTCCGGGCGCCGTTGATGCCGTAGACATCCGGATCATTATCGGCCAAGACATCGGTAACTAGTGGGTCACTTGTCTCGGCTGTAGCAGAAACCACCATCACGTGAGGCGTGCCAAGGGTACGGGATAGCTCAGCAGAAGTTCGGGTCCCTTCTCCCCCGGCGGGAGAAGGTTAGGAAGAGGGGGATGTCCCTGCTGGCTAGCCCGTTCAGTGGTGTGTGAGGACGATCACCAGAGCCAGCGAGCATCCATCACTACAATCGTGACAAGTGACCCACTAGTGCCCTTGCCTTACGCGCCATTCGGTACTCGAGCGCATCCCAGACGATGAAAGCGCCAGCCCCGTGAGGTCTACTTCAGACGCCGCGGGCTGCCATTCTGCGAAAGCTGACACACATGACCTGGAGCTATCGGGTCATCCTCCACGACACAGATCCCAACCGCGAGCGATGGTGGTACGGCCTGCATGAGGTTTACTACAACGCTGTCGGCGATGTGACGGCCTGGACAGAGGAACCGGTGGGGTTCACGTGTTCCTCTGACGAAGGCATCGAAGGGGTGCAGCAGTCCCTGGACATGGCCTCGGCGGATGCTCGCCGACCGCTACTCAGGGAATCAGAGCTTCCTACCGGTTGACCGGCTGCTGGGGCTCCTACGCTGGTGAGACAGCCTCCTGCCAGCATAGGCCAGGCATGCCCGGACATCATCCCGTGTCAGTTCAGGGAACACCTCAAGCAGCTCCCCCAAGTCGGGGCTATACGCAAGCTGTGCCAGCACCTTCTCGACGGGAATGCGGCTCCCACGGATGACCGGCTTCCCGGCCATCACCGCGGGGTCTCTGACGATCCGCTCCTCTATCCCTGCAACTCGTGTCGCCATCGGCCGAACCTCCCATGCTCCGAAGGCTACGCGCCTTCGTACACCACCACTGCCTTCAGCCCCGACAGCCCCAATCTGGCTTCGTAGGCCAAGTTCGCCTCCTCGGGCTTGTAGCGGTTGGTGATCAGCCGCTGGGCGCCCGGCATGTGCGGCAGCATCTGCGCTACCCGCACGTAATGGTCGGTGGTGGCATTCTGGGTGCCGGTCATGAAAATCTCGTCGTAGTGGATGCGGTTCGCCTCCATGTCGATGCGGGCCGAGGGCGGGAATCCCGCGAACAGGTTGAAGTATCCCTCCTTGCGGACGGCGCCCAAGCCCTCCTCCACCAACTCGGCGATGCCGATGGAGAGGAAGCCGGCGTCGGCGCCCAGGCCGTTGGTGCGGGCCTTCGTCTCGGCGGCGATGGAGTGCTTGGCGGGGTCGATGGCCACGGTGGCGCCCAGCTCCTCCGCCACCCGCCGTCGCTCTTCGACGGGGTCGCTCATGATGATCTTCGAGGCGCCCATAGCCCGGCCGAGCACCAAGTGCATCAGCCCCATTGGCCCGCAACCCAGAATGGCCATGGTGGAACCGGGCAGCACCTTGCACGACTCCAGCGAGTTCAGCGCGCAGGCCATCGGCTCGGTGATGGACGCGAGGTCGTAGGGCAACTCGGAGTCCAGCGGGATCATGTGGCCCAGGCGCACCACCGCTTCCGGCACCCGCACATAGTCGGCGAACCCGCCGTCGACGTCGTAGCCGAGGGTCAGCCGCTTGAGGCAGCGGTTGCGGCGGCCGATCTGGCAGAAGTAGCAGGCCCCGCAGGCGATGATGGGGCAGACGATGCTACGGTCGCCCACCGCCACGCCCTGCACGTCCTCGCCGATCTTGACCACGCTGCCGGCGAACTCGTGGCCGGTAATCACGCCGGGTTCGGCCTTCTTCTCGCCGCGGTACACCCGGATGTCGGAGGCGCACACCGAGGTGGCGCCGACCTTGAGCAGCACGTCGCCCGGCCCGATCTCCGGGATCGGCCGCTGCTCGACCTTGATGTTGCCTGGTGCGTGGAAGATGAGTGCTCGCATACTGTCAGACATTGGGGTCTCCTTGGGACTGCGTTATCGGATCATTCCAACATGGCTGCTGCTGGATCCCGCTGCTGCCGACCAGCGACTCTTGGTCCGCTCATGCTGAGGCTCTCGAAGCACGAGCGGAGAACCAGGGCCTAGCTGTTCCCCTTCTCCTTCGAAAGCGTACGCACCGCGTCCACCAGATAATCGACCTCGTCCTCGGTATTGAAGAAATCGACTGCCGCCCGCACGCCTGGCGGGTAGTTCACCGGCCGAATGACGATCTTGTAACGGCCCCACAGCTCATCCACCAGCGGCTGGCTCTCCCAGCCGGCAACGGTGAAGGTGACCAAGCCGCAAGCGGTGGGTCCGGCGGGCGGGCTGGTCACCGATGCGCCGGGAGTGGCGCCCAGGCCCTGGCGCAGGCGCTCGGTCAGCTCGCTCCAGCGGGCCTGCACGTTGGCCATACCCACGCCCTGCAGCACATCGATCGCCGCCATCGCCCCTGCCAACAGCGGGTTGCTGCTGGTGGTCAGCTCGAACTTCTCGGGAGCGTCGGTCTTGGCCTCGAAAGCGCCGAACGCGTCGAACTTGGAGGCAGCCTTGCCGGAGACCTCCACCGGCACCAGGTCGCTCAGCAGCTCGCGCCGCACGTAGAGCGCCCCCATGCCCCAAGGCCCCAGCATCCACTTGTGACCCGGTACTGCGTAGTAGTCGGCGTCCCAGGCCTTCACGTCGATCGGAATCTGGCCCATGGTCTGTGCGCCGTCCACCAGCACCTGCACCCCTCGGCGGTGCGCGAGGCGGTTGATCGCCTCCAGCGGCATCATCAGGCCGGTGGCGTACATGATGTGGCTCAGCACTATCAGCTTGGTCTTGTCGGTGAGCGCCGACTCGAACTTGCCGATCAGGGCTTCGGGCGAGTCCATGACGTCAAGTTGGACAATCCCGACCGAGATCCCCAACCGTTCTCGCAACTGGTAGGGCGGCACCAGCCCCGAGCCGTGCTCCAGGCTGGTGGTCAGCAGCTCGTCGCCCGCTTTCCACGGCAGGCCATTCAGCACCATGTTGATGCCGCGGGTGGTGTTATCGGTCAGCACCGTCTCTTCAGGCGTGGCATTCATCATCCCGGCGAACGCCGCCCGCCCCGCTTGCCGCAACTCCCGGCCCTTGGCCATCACCGGCGGGCTGGTGGGTCCCCAGTCGGCCTCCTGCTGCATGGTGGCGGCCACGGCGTCCAGCACGCCCTGGGTCGGCGGGCCGGAGAACCCGGTGTTCATATAGGTGACACCGTTCTTCATGATGGGGAACTGGCTACGGAGTGCGGCAACGTCCATGCGGGGAGGGTCCTTCCTGAGCTAAAGGCTGGGGCCGATGCCCGCATTCTACCATGTGGGGGTGGCCGCGATGGCGAGCGAGACGCGACGACGTGGCCGATCCCGTAGGGGCAGACCCACGTGTCTGCCCTGCAACCGCCGGGGAGCACTCGCCCACGGTATGCCAGAGGCGGTGCTTGCCAACGGATTCGGGCAGACACGTGGGTCTGCCCCTACGTATCACACCCTCACCTGCCGACCTTTGGTATCGTGGCCGCAAGCACCGCCCCCAGGGGGCCCCCATGCCCGGCACCGACCGCATCGTTGTCCACAACCCCGTGTGCTACCCACCGAAGACCACCGGCAAGCCGCTGGCCGAGCGGCTGGAGAGCCTGGACGGCAAGACCATCTACCTGGTGGACTGCCGGTTCGACGACTCGGACCTCTTTCTGCGGGAGGTGCAAGGCTGGTTCGGCGACCACATGCCCGGCCTGCGTACCGTCATCAAGCAGCTCAACAACCATCTACAGCAAAGACGACCCCGAGACCTGGAAGGAGATTAAGGCAAACGGCGACGCCGCGATCCTTGGGGTGGGCCACTGAAGCACCTGCGCGCCGGCGGCGGCGACTCGGGCCAGCAGGAGGCGTTGGCCCTCGCTGAGTTCGACTGTCAGGTGACCGTGGTGTTCTCCACCACCGAACCCACGGGAGCGCACGCCTATCGCTAACGGCTCGACGGCCATGCCGGTATCGCCCTTCTGCCGGGGACCCGCGTGGTCGAGGTGCTGGGTGAGGACGTGCTGACAGGTGTGCGGGTGACAGACCCCAACGGCGACCTCCGTGACCTCCCGGCCGCCTCGCTCTTCATCTACGCTGGCAGCGAACCCAACACAGGCTTCCTGACCGGCCTTCTCCCGCTCGACCCCGACGGCCGCGTCCCGACCGACATTCATATGGCGACCGCCCTCCCCGGCCTCTTCGCCGCCGGCGACGTGCGGTCGGGCTCCGCCGGCCAAGCCGTGAGCGCGGCTGGTGATGGCGCGACGGCGGCTCTGGCGGCCGCGCGGTACCTTGCCAGCCTAGGGTAGTGCCGACGGTGCAAGCTGTAGGGGCGGCATTCATGACGCCTTACTCGACGCCCCGGGTCTCGGCCTGTTCTGGCGATGCCCTGCGACCCTCAGCACGAGGCAACCTGCCCACACGTCGAAAACAGAACCACACCATGCGTTCCAGCGTTCGGCCTAGTAAGGCGTCATGAACGCCGCCCTTACGTAGGTATCCTGGCCGTGACTGGCCTTCCGCCGTCCTGAACCGCCGCGGTATGCTGCCCGCAGTCATCCCGGAGGCATCCCCATGAGCGAGTTCGGCCCCCACCAGTTCGCCATTGTCGGCAAACGCACCCCCTTTGTGGATGGCGCCGCCAAAGTCTCCGGGCGGGCCCGCTACATCGCCGATCTCGACGTGCAGGGCGCGGTCTGGGGCAAGATACTCCGTAGCCCTTACCCCCACGCCGACATCGTGAGCATCGACACCTCGGCGGCCGAGGCGCTGCCTGGAGTGCACGCCGTCATCACCTATCGAGACGCCCCGCAGCGCAGTATCGAGGGCGGCGACGAAGCGGGGGCCAGCGACGACCCGGTGTACGTGCTGGAGAGCCGGGTGCGTCACGTGGGCGACGAGGTGGCCGCCGTGGCCGCCGACACGATGGCGATCGCCGAGGCCGCGCTCGATCTCATTCGCATCGAGTGGCGGCAGCTGCCCGCGGTGTTCGACCCCGAGGCGGCGCTGCTGCCGGGCGCGCCCCAGGTGCGGGCCAAGGGCAACCTGGCGGGCGGCGAGCCAATTCTGATGGCGCGCGGGGATGTTGCTGCGGGATTCGCCCAGGCCGATCTGGTGGTCGAAGAGACCTACACCACGCCCTTCACGTCCGCCATCCCGCTCGAGCCGCGTGGCTGCATCGCGGCTTGGGACGGTGACCGGCTGACAGTGTGGAAGTCGGGCCGCAACGTCTATGGCGACCGCAGCAGCTTGGCGGCGGTATTCGGTATGCCCCTGAACAAGATTCGGGTGATGACCCCGGTGGTGGGCGGGAGCTTCGGCAATAAGGACGAGAGCCGGTTGCAGTTCATCACCGCGCTGCTGGCGAAGAAGGCCGGCCGACCGGTCAAGTTGTGCTACTCGCTGTCCGAGGAGCTGCGGGCCGGCCGCTGGCGTCACCCCTCGAAGATCACCGTGAAGATGGGCGTCACGCGCGACGGCGCCATCACCGCCATCGACGCGACTTGCATGATGAACACTGGGCCGTATGTGCCCGGCACCAACGTCTGCCGGCGATCGGCGCACGGCCTGACCTACCTGTATACCTGCGCCAACGTGCGCTTCACCGGCTACGTGGTGTTCACCAACACGCCGGTCGCCGGTTCCTACCGTGCGCTGGGGGCGCCGCAGGGCCACTTCGCCTTGGAGAGCCACATCGACTTGGTGGCCGAGAAGCTGGGCATCGATCCGCTGGCCTTCCGGCTCAAGAATCACGTGCCGCTGGCGGGGCAGCCCGGCGCCACGCACAAGCCCTCGGGCCGGCCGCTCCCGCCGCAGCCCATCGCCGGTGGCATACCCTTCTCGAGCAATGGCTTGGACGAGTGTTTGACACAGGGAGGCGTTGCGGCGGAGTGGCGATCCCATCCGGCCGGCCCGACCCGCCGGCTCGACGCCGACGGCCGGTTGCGGGGTACCGGCGTGGCCGCCTGCATCTACCAGACCGGCCAAGCGCCGTCGTCAGCCATTGTGCGGGTGGAGGCCGACGGTACCGCCGAAGTCTACATGGGCACGCTCGACGTGGGCCAAGGTTCCAGCACGGTGCTCACCATCATGGCTGCCGAAACCCTTGGCCTGCCGCTGAGCAAGGTGGTGGGTTACTTCGCCGATGCGGAGACGACCCCCTTCTCCCACGGCACCGTCGGCTCCACCACCACCTTCTCGTCGGGCATAGCGGTGCAGGCGGCGGCCCGGGACGCGCGCCGCCAACTGCTGGAGCTGGGCGCCGACGCGCTGGAAGCCCCGGTGGAGGCGCTGGATATCAAGGACGGCGTGATCTTCGCCCTGGAAGCGCCGAACCGGCAGGTCACCGTTGTGGATGCACTGCGCAACCGGCTGCCGCGCCAAATTGTGGGCACCGCCGACACGCGGGCGGGCAGCGACCGCTACATCATCAACGCTTTCGCCGCCCACTTTGCCGAGGTCAGCGTCGACCCCGACACAGGCGAGGTGCGGGTGCTGCGCTATGTGGCAGCCCACGATTGCGGGCAACCCATCAACCTGATGGCGGTGGAGGGCCAAATCGAGGGCGGGGTGATGCAGGGCCTCGGCCTCGCGCTGACTGAGCAGCTCGGCGTCGATCCCACCGACGGCTCGCCGACATCTGCCAACCTCGACACCTTCAAGGTGCCGGCCCAACCCGACATGCCGGCCATGCAGGTGCTGCTGGTCGATAGCCACGACGCCGTGGGCCCCTTCGGCGCCAAGGCCGTGGGCGAGGTGCCGGTGGCCCCGGTCGCCGCAGCCATAGCCAACGCCGTGTACGACGCCACCGGTGTCCGCATTCGCGACCTCCCGGTCACGGCTGAGAAGGTACTGCGTGGGCTGCGGGAGCTGGGCTAGGGTGAGAGGTGGCATGCTAGAATGTAGTTACTCTTCCAGAAGGTGACTACATATGGCGCAGCAAGGCCGTACTATAGGCGTGAAGGAACTGAAGGCGCACACTAGCGAAGTACTGCGCCAGCTTCAGGAGACCGGGGGCGAGGTCATCGTCACGGTGCACGGTCGTCCAGTAGCTCGGATTGAGGCCTTCACCGAGGTGGGCGCCGTTACTCCCACAGACGGCATGGGCGGCATGCGAGACTCTTGGGCTGCACTGCCAGCGGCTGAGTGGGAGGACTTCGAAGAGGCTAAGCGAGCTTGGGAGCCCAGGGACCCGGATGCTGACTGATGCTCCCTCGTCAG
>CAXNDA010000008.1:0-17205 GCA_964200875.1 Chloroflexota bacterium
CGCTCGAACCGCACGTAGGACGTGAGGTCGCGCGCCTGGTATGGGTAGGCTCCGGTGCCCGGCGGCGGCGTCACGTCGTCCTTGTTGTCGCCCTTGGCATCGAAGTACGCCTTGCTGTGCATCAGCACCTGACCGTACAGCTCCGAGATGCCGTTGAAGAACTGCGCTTCGGGCACAATACGCATCAGTACCTCGGCGTCGTTCACCACATCGATCTGCTTGACCGTGGCTTTCCAGTACACCGACCGGTTGTGGCTGTCGGCGTTGCCCACCAGGGCCTCCCAAGAATGCACGACGTCGCGAGCGGAGAACTCGCCCCACTCGCCCCCGTTGAACTTCACTCCCTTCCGCAATTTGAAGCGTACCGATTGACCGTCGGGCTCCAGCCCCCACTCGGTGGCGAGCTGGGGCGTCATCTTGCCCGTCTCCGCCTGAATGCCGATGAGGTTCTCGTACATCGGGCGCAACTGGTGGTGGTCGTTGCAGCAAATCTTGCGCGGGTGGCTGGCGAAGGCGGCCGGCGGCTCGAATGCCAGCACCACACGGTCGACCTTTGGCCGCTCCGAATCCGGCGCGGTGGGTGCGTTAGCCGTTGGGCCGGCGCACCCCCAAGCTATCAGTGCAACTGCGAACATCGGCAGGAGTCCCAAGGTTGGGTACCGCATAGCGTCTCCTTACCCTGCCACGGCAGAAGTCCGTGGCGCTATCGCACGAAGCGTTGCTTCCAGACCGGGATCACGTCTGGGTTCACAATGTTGGTGGGCACGTCGCCTCGCAGCGCCTCCAACGCGCCTTGGATCGCGAGCTTCAGGTTGCCGACCCGGCTGTCGGGCGAAAGCGCAGCGTTGTGCGGGGTCAGCGTCACCTTTATCGGGTCCAAGTCCCTGAGCGGGCTGTCGGCGTTCAGCGGCTCCTGCCAGTAGACGTCCAAGGCGCCGCCCGCAATCCAACCCTCGTTGATGGCCTTGCAGAAGGCGTCATCATCGAGCACCTGACCGCGCGAGGTGTTGATGTAGTAGGCGGTCGGCTTCATCATCCGCAGCTGCTCCTCCCCGATCATGCGGGTGGTCTCGGGGGTTACCACCAAGTGGGTGGTGACGTAGTCGGACTCCTTCAGCAGCGTCGATAGGTCATCCACCAACTCCACGTTCAGCATCGCCGCCTTCTCGGGCGAGATATAGGGATCGTAGGCAATGACCCGGCAGTCCCAGCCCTGCAGGCGCTTGGCCACCCCTGACCCCGTCCGCCCGAACCCCACGATGCCCACGGTCTTCCCCGTCAGCAGAAAGCCGCGGTCAGCGTCGGTGCCCCAGTCGCCCCGGCGCAGAATCGCTTCCTTGTGCTTGTAGCGCTTGCCGAGTTGCATCATCAGCCCGATGGTCGTCTCGGCCACGCCGGTGAAATTCTCCACGGAAGGGCTGTTCGCAACCGCGATGCCAAGCTCGGTGGCCGCCACCACATCCTGCCGCTCGTAGCCGATGGCAGCGCCTACCACCAGGCGCAAGTTCGGGCACGCGATCATCACCGGCTTGCGCATAGCGCCGTGGATCACCACATCGGCGTCGCGGCACAGGTCGATGAGCTTCTCTTCGGTCCACGGCGTCCGGTCGCTGTAGGGCCGATCCGACGACGCCACCTGATACTCGCGGCCGAACACCACCTCATGCCCTGCTTCGCCAATCGCAGCGTACTCATCCGGAGTGCCCGTCGGCTGCGGAACTACAACTTTCATACGTTCAGACCTCGCTGCTTATTGGTGGATAAACCTATCGCGCTGCTTTGATGTGCTGCAAGTGGGTCCACGTTCCAGTCAACATACCGGGGAACGTCCAGTCGGCCACCACTGTGGGGTTGATCATCGCCTCGGCCGGTAGCCAGAACAGGTTAATGTTCAGGTGATGGTCGAACATCGCATCGCCCGCCTTCCGCCACAATTCGTCCCGCTTGGGTTGGTCGTAGGTGCGCGTCAACTCCAGGAGGTTGGCCTCGAGGTCAGGGTCGTGAATGCCGCCCCCGGAGGTGCCGAAGCTTGCGCCGTTGAACACCGAGACGCCGGTCCATTGGTTCGACCCCGACCCCGTGATGCGAACAACGTTAGAGAAGGCCCAGGCGCGATTCCGTTGGGTGTACTCAGCGGCATCGATGGTGAGCAACTCGACGTTCACCCCGGCCGCCCGCCAATAGCCGGCGATCGCCTCGATGATGTCGGGCCCGCCCGCGACACCGGGGATCGGCAGCATGGTCATCGAGGTCTTCAGCGGGTTCGCGGCGTTGAATCCGGCCTCGGCCAGCAACGACTTGGCTTTCTCCAGGTCATAGCCATACTGCTCGGGGTAGCGCTTGGCCCACTCGTCGGTCCAACCCTCCCTGCTGGGCAAGAAGGCGTTGACCTGCATCAGTTCGCCTTTGCCGCCGAAGAAGGCCTTGTTCAGCTCGTCCTTGTTGATGGCTTTGTTGAGCGCCCGGCGGACGCGGACGTCCATGAGCGGGGCGGTGGGATAGCGATAGCCCTTCGACGCGTCTTTGACGTCGTTGAAGTAGCAGCAGTGCATCTGGCCGAACACCCGAACACCGGGGTGGATGCTCTTGGCGACCTTCATGCCGGACTTCAAGCCTTGCCCCAGCAGATCTTGGGGCAGGGCAGCAATGTGAATCTCGCCGGAGAGCAGCCCGGCCAGCCGCGTGGAGGGCTCTTTGATGAAGCGGAACTCGAACTCGGGGAAGTCGGGTGTCACCCCATCCCAGTGCTTGTACGGCACCCGTTCGAGGTTCAGTGAGGTGGCCGTTGCCCGAGACTTGAACTGGTACCAACCGGTACCTGCCTCAGCGGTCTTCAGGTCGGTGGGTGGGCCACCCATCTTGTCGAATTGCGCTTTGCTGCGGATCTCGGTGCCGCCCTGGGTCTCGGAGATACTGAGGGTGAACTGGCCGTCGGGCTTGGCCAGGCGGTAGATCACCTCGTAGTCGTTCACAATGTCGACTCCGGTGAGAGCCGCCCGCCAGTAGGCCGTCTGCCCGTGGTTGGCCTCGGGCGCAGCCACGTCCTTCACCATGTGCGCGAAGTCTTTCGCTGTCATCTCGCCCCAGTTGTCGTGGAACTGCACGCCCTTGCGCAACTTCACCCGGAACGACAAGCCGTCAGGTTCGACGTTCCACTCGGTAGCCAAGCCCGGTCCAACTTTGCCGGTCTTGATGTCGAGCGCCAGCGGGTACTCGTACACCGACCGAAAGATCCATACGTCGGGAGAACTCAGCAGACGCAGGGCGTTGCTCTCGACCCCAACGGGGTCGACCGCCATGATGACGCGGGGCACCTTGGGTGTCACCGGACCATCCGCCGGAGGATTGGCTCCTCCTCCCGTGGGGGCCGTTGGGCTGGAACACCCGACGGCCGAGACCACCACCAGCCCGGCCACTAACCCGGGAATCAACCGCCGAAGCCAATTCGCCACAGTAGGCCTCCTTTACGCGGAGCCATAAGAGCCGAGCGACCTGGCCGTGTTTCGACTTTGCGGCACTGAGCCTCGTGCCTATGTTTGCTACCCGTGGCATAGACAAGAGGCTGGAGGATTCGTTGGCGCAAGTTTGCCGGACTATCGGCACGCTGTCAAGCCAGGGTGGGGCGGGTGGGGCGAGAGGGGTGGGCGCACCAGCGCGTGCAGCGCGGCAGCAGGGGGTGCAGAGGGGGAGGGGGCTACAGGAAGATGGTGGCGGGGGCGAGAGTCGAACTCGCGACCAAGGGCTTATGAGTCCCCTGCTCTGCCACTGAGCTACCCCGCCAAGAGCAGTACGCTACGAACAACCTTCTATTTGTACCGTATTCACGCTCGCTTTTCAACCGTTGGATGCCCCCGAGCGGCTTCGTATCCGCCGGTGGCTAACTAAGCGACGGCGTTTGCCAGCGCCCGGAGCCGTGGATAGCCGACCAGCAGCACGTCGAGCACCAGGCGAGGGTTGGCGTTCTGCTCAACCCGGCGCATCGCGGTCTGGGTGGCGCCAAGCGCGTTCCGCAATGTGGTGGCACCCAGGTCGGCAGTGGCGCGGTAGTGCGGCAGCTCCAGCGGATGGGTGTAGGGGCCATCGCTGCCGCCGGCATGCAGCATCGCGTCGCGCCACCATTGCACCCAGTTCTCCAACGTCCTTAATACGGCATCCCGCTGGGCGGCGTTCGCCGTGCCCCCAGCCAACTCCCCCGTCACGGCGATGCGCCCGGCGGTGCTTTCGCCCAACGCCCGGCGAAGCAAGCCGAGATCGGCGACCACCGCCTCCATCAGCGTCGGATCCTGCAGCGCTCGCAGTGCCAGCCCTGGGCGGCCTTGGGAGAAAGCCGCGGCGGCTTGGGCCCGTTCGGGGGTGACGTCGGCCTGTTGCTCCAGGGCTTCGGCGAGCAGGTTGATCGGCACCGGCTGCAGGGTGACGGTTTGGCACCGCGATCGAATAGTGGGGAGCATCGCCTCAGCGTCGGTAGCGCAGAGGATGAGCACCGTGTCGGCTGTGGGTTCCTCAAGCGTCTTGAGCAACGCATTGGCCGACTCTTGGTTCATGCGATCGGCCTCGGGGACAACCGCGACGCGGCAACGGCCTTCAAAGGGTCGCAGGCTCAGGCTGTGCAGCAGCTCGTCGATCTGAGCAACGGTGACCAGGCGTTTACCGCTCTCCACCTCGATGAGCGCGATATCTGGATGCAGTGCGTTCAGGATGCGCCGGCATTGCGAACAGACGCCGCATGGCTCCGGGCCCGACTCCAGGCAGTTCACAGCGCACGCGATATCGATAGCCAAGGTGGTCTTCCCGACGTTTGGCGGTCCGACAATGAGGTATGCCCCGGCGAGGCGTCCGCGTTCGAAAGCCTGTTCGATGCTGCGCGTCACCTTCTGGTGGCCGATCATGTGCCACACGGTGCCTCTCCCCCACTCGTCGGTAGCCGGCCGGCCCAGCTAGTCAGCGTCGAGCGCCAGCAGGTCCTCGATGGTTTCGCGGCGGCGGATCACCCGCGCTGCGCCGTCGCGCACCATCAGCACCGCCGGCTTCTGTGCCAGGTTATAGTTGCTGGCCATTGCCAGACAGTAAGCGCCGGAGGCCGGCAACACCACCAGATCGTCGGCCATCAGCGCCGGCAGCTTCACATCGTTGATTAAAATGTCGCCAGACTCGCAGTACTTCCCTGCCAGCGTCACCACCTCGCTGGGCAGCGCGTCCATGCGGTTCGCCACCACCGCCTCATACTTCGAGCCGTAGATCGCCGGCCTGATGTTGTCGGCCATGCCGCCATCCACCGAGACGTACTTGCGGACACCGGGAATGTCCTTCACCGCGCCCACGCGATAAACGGCGACGCCGGCCCGGCCCACGATCGAGCGTCCCGGCTCGAGCACCAGCCGTGGCAGCGCCAGGCCATGCTTGGCGCAGGCGGCCTTCAGCGCATCGGTGATGGCTTGTGCGTAGGTCGAGAGCGGTGGGGGAGCCTCGCCTCCCACGTACTGCACGCCGAAGCCGCCACCGGGACTGAACTCCTCCAGGCGCAGCCCATGCTGTTTCGCCATGTCGGCGGCGAACGCCAGCACGCCGTCGATCGCCTGCGTGTACGGGTCCACCTCGAACAGCTGCGAGCCGAGGTGCATGTGCAGGCCGACCACGCGGAGGTGCGGGCTGGCCACCGCAGCCGCGACCGCCTTGGCCGCGTCGCCCGTCATCAGCGGGAAGCCGAACTTGCTGTCGGTGGTACCGGTAGAAATGTAGGCGTGCGTGTGGGGATCGACGCCGGGAGTGATGCGCAGCAAGATCTCCTGGTGGACGTTCTTGCCGGCACAGATGCGTTCCAGCTCCTCCAGTTCGAAGAAGTTGTCGACCACCACCCTGCCGATGCCCCAGTCCACCGCTTGCGCCAGCTCCTCACGGCTCTTGTTGTTGCCATGAAAATGCACCCGGCTCAACGCCACTTCAGCCGCCCGCACCACCGCCAACTCGCCGATGGATACGACGTCGAAGCCGAGACCCTCCTCCGCCACCACGCGCGCAAGACTCTTGTTGATGTACGCCTTGGAGGCATAGGCCACCATCACGTCCGGGTAGCGCGAACCGAACTCCCGCAGGAACTCCTTGCACTTGTTCCGCAACGTCATCTCGTCGAACACGTACAGCGGGGTGCCGTACTCGGTTGCCAAGTCGGTGACATCGCACCCGCCAATGGTCAGGTGCTGCTGGGCGTTCACGCTCGTGGTGTCGGGAAAGACAGGGGCCAGGGAAAAGGCTGCGGTGGTCATGGTGCTCCTGGGGCATGGCCGGGGCCATTGATGTGCCAGGTGATTATAGCAAAGGGGCGGCTGCCATCCCGCGATGGTTGCCGCATCCAGCCGCTACTGGGGGGCAGCGAGCGTCTAACGGGCACAAAGGCACGGCGCTGGGTGAACCGTCGGAACAAGGGCCGGGGCAGGTGGCCTTCCGCCCGCTGTATGATGATGCCGCCACATGCCTTCTTTCCGACCCATCCCCTCAGCCCCACCAGCCAGCCTCCCGTCTTGGCCCAACCGATGACCGGCGCTGGGATCGCTGGCGGTGGCCTGCTCGCGCCACTGGGGGCGCCTGCCTTCCGCAAGCTCTGGTTCGCCGGGTTTGGCGGCAGCCTTGGCCGTTGGACCGATGTGTTGGTGCTCAGTTGGGTGGCCTTGCTGCTCACCGATTCGGTGTGGTTGGTCGCGGTGGCCGGCTTCCTGCGTCACCTGCCCATGCTGGTGCTCAGCGCCTCCATCGGCAGCGCGGCCGATCGCTTTGGACGGGCGGCCATGGCGCGCACCGGCATGGCCCTCAACAGCGCCGCCTGCGCCTGCCTTGCCCTCGCGTTCTGGCTCAACGTGCTCAGTTACCCGCTGTTGCTGGTCGGGGCGCTTGTCTTGGGTGTCGGTTTGGCCATCGATATGACCGTGCGGCGGGCACTGCTGGCCGACCTCTCCACCAGGGAGCAACTGCTGTCGGCAGTCTCGCTGGAGATGCTGACGATGAACGTCACCCGCGTGGTAGGTCCCATCATGGCCGGCGGATTGCTCGCCGTTGTGGGCGGCGGCGCCGGCTATGCGGTGTCGGCCGCCCTGTATGGCGCGGCGGCGTTCTTCCTGTGGGGCATCCCCAGCGACCGGCGCGGCGCAGGCGACACCGGCCAAGGCATTCCGGCAGGTACCGCGCTGCGCAGACTGCTGGGTGAAGAGGCGGTCACCGCAGTGCTGGTGATCACCGTGTTCATGAACATCCTGGTGTTCCCCTACCAGCAGATACTCTCGGTGTTCGCGCTGGACGTCCTGGGCGTCGATGCCTTTGGGTTCGGGCTGCTCAGCGCAGCCGACGCACTGGGCTCGAGCATCGGTATTCTGCTGCTGGCCCGGTTCCCCCGCACCCCACAAGGCTGGGTATTTCTCGGCTCATCACTCGGTATGCCGGCCGTCCTCATCATCTTCACCCAGACCACCACCTTTCCGCTGGCGCTGGCGGCGCTAATGGCCTTCGGTCTCACGCACGCCGGGTTCAGCACCATGCAAAGCGCCATCGTGCTTCACGCGGCGCCAAGTGAAGTGCGTGGTAGGGCCGGGGGCTGGCTCTCCATGGCGATCGGCACCGGTCCGTTGGGCATGCTTGCGGTCGGCTCGTTGGCGGCGGCTACCGGCGCGGCCGCAGCGGTTGCCGTTGGGGCGGAGGCGGCGGTCCTGCTGGTCGGCGGCAGCGGCGTGCGCTACCGTGCCTTTAGGCGCTATCGCTGGTGACGGCGGCTGCCCGTCGGCGCCTCCGCCAAACCCACAGCGAGACGATCAGCGCCAGGCTCACCGGCAGCAGCAGTACCGTATACGCTTCCCGATACCCCACAAACTCGAACAGGAACCCCGACAGTGTGAAGCCGATGCCACCACCAAGCTGGAAGGCCATGGTGATGGTGGCCATGGCTGCGCCCCGCCGGTTGGCCGGGCTGCCGTCGATGCCGAGCGCATAGAGCGAGGGCTCGCTGATCGCGTAGCCGACGGTGTGCACCATCATCCCGGCCACGATGCCGGGGAAGTCGGCTGAGAGCGCCAGCAGCGACATACCGACCAGTTGCAGACCGAACCCCAAGCTGATGGCCTGCATGCGGCCGATGCGATCGGCGAAGGTGCCGATGATCGGCCGGCAGGCGATGCCAGTTACGCCATAAGCGATGTAGTAGAGCTCGATGTGCGAGAGGCCAAGGTTGCGGAAGTACAGCGGCATGTAGGCATTCATCGCGGGACCGGTACTGCTCATCAGGGTGATGAGGGCAGCGCCCAACAGCGCGCCCGGCTCGATGAACGACCGCAGCCCACTCCCGCGGCTCTGGGCCGGACCCAGGTTGATGGCCGCTGCAGGCCGGGTGAGGAACGCCGCAACCGCGATCATATAGGCCACGCACGCACCGACAAGGAAGGCGGGCTCGAACCCAAAGTGGTCGAGCACCCACAGGGCCGAGATGGGGCCAAGCGCGGTGCCGGTGCGTTGCGCCATGGTGTACCACCCCAGCGCCTCGGCCCGGCGGGTGGCGGGGGCCAGCAGCGCGGCCCAGGCACTGCCCACCACATTGACGCCGCCCCACCCCACACCCTGCACCATGCGCACCAGGAAAATGAATGCGGCGTTGGGCACGAGGTACCCGAGGTATGCGGTGCCCACCAGGAGCCCGGACGCCGTGAGCGAGCCCCGCAGCCAGCCACGGTCCGACAGCACGCCCCACACCGGCCGCGAGGGGAACGACGCCACGTTGAAGGCGGCCAGCACCAGGCCCACATAGGACTCGGTGTGGCCGCGGCTCACCAGGTACAGCGGCAGCAGCGGGGCTAGGAAGGCGCTCGCGCCGTACCCGGCCGCTTGCGCCAAGCACAGCAACACCATGTCGCGGCTCATCAGCGTGGGCTGCTGGTCCGTGGATGCTTGCGGGGTGGTCATTCAGTCATCCTCGCCACAGTGTACGGGGCAAAGGGCGCCCGGCCCAGAACATCAGGGCATACCAACGCGGGCCCGCCGTTCACGGCGGCGGCTGAACCCCAACCTGCAATAAGCAAGCGCCCTCGGCGCGGCCGAAGGCGCTTAGCACGCATCAGGAGAAGGCTAGCCCGCCGGGACAGCGTTACCCCTGTTCGCTTCTATGAGGTTGGCGATGTAGCTCTGCTGCGGGCCCTCCAGCTTGAAGGGCAGGTTGTACAGCTCCACCACGTTCTTCAGCGTCATCTCGTAGATCTCTTCACGGGTGCATTCGCTGAGCACGTCGGTCAACACCGACTGGCTGTTGGGGAACACGCTGTCGCCATGCGGGTAGTCGTTCCCCCACAGAATGGTGTTGGTGCCAATGTAGTCGCGGGTGCGGATACCCAACGGGTCATCCTCGAAGGTAACGTAGAACTGGCGCTTCCAGTAGTCGCTGGGTTTGATAGGGAGGTTGAACACCTTCGCGCCGCCGCCGCGCAGATAGCCCCAGTCCATGCGCTTCAGCATGATGGCCACCCAGCCGGTCTCGAACTCGGTGATGACGAACTTCAGCCGTGGGAACCGCTCGCATACGCCCGACCAGATCAGGTCGTGGATGGTGAACATGACGCCCGAGAAGGCCAACTGTCCGCCGGCCGCCCGGAATGGCAAGCCGTGGTTGTTGGTGGCCCCGGTGAAGATGTGCATCGCCAGGCTCATATTCATGTCCTGTGCGGCTGCCCAGAACTTGTCGTACTTGCGGTCCGAGTACAGCGCGTCCGGCGGTGCCGTCGCGGCGATGCACACGCCCACGTGGCCCAGCTTCTTGCACCGCTCGAGTTCAGCCACCGCCTTGTCCACGTCCCACAGTTGGATGCATCCCAAGGCGAACAGCCGGTCGGCGTGGCCACTGCAGTAGTCGGTGATCCAATTGTTGTAATGCTCGAAGGAGTACTCGATGATCTCCTTGTTGGCCACTTGGTACACGTTGAACAGCAGGCTGGGATAGAGCACCTCAGCGTCAATCCCGTCGATCTCCTGATCCTTCATCCGCTCGTCGGTGTCGTAGCAGCCCTTGCGGGCAATGCCGTACCCCTTGGCCATGTCTTCACGCGCCTTGGGCGTAGTGAAGTCGGCGTTCACCTGCAGAAAGCCGGCGGCCGGCAGCCCCCACTGGCCATTGCCCAGATACACCTGCGGCCCGCGGGCAGGATCGTTCACCGCCATGTGCGGGGCCTCGGGTCCGAAGCGCTTCACGATCGGGTCGAAGAAATTCTCGGGCTCGACGATGTGTGAGTCCGCCGAGATACACAGTCCGTTCTTCATGGGTGACTCCTTTTGGCTAACGCTGCTGCTATCGAAGTGCCTGCCGTTTGGTGCGATGCTAGCACGTTGGCCGACGACACTCAAATGGCGTAACGCGCGCCCATTCCACCAACTCGCCGGAAGAGCGGCTGCCCGGGTGCGAGGACCACGACCCCACCCAACAGGCCCTGCTGTGGGCATCGTCTCCCGTCTTGCTGTAAGAGCTCACAGTTGAGGGGAGCATGTCATTCCGAACGGAGTGAGGAATCCCTTAGCGCCGGGTGGTGGTAACTATCCGGGAACGAAGGGATGCCTCCTTGCGTCGGCATGACACGGGTCTGCGCACACAGCACCCGAAGACTGAGTATTTACGTCTTGCTACCAGGCTTGACAGCAATTTCGCAGGGGGGCTAGGGTTATACGAACTTTGTCGATTGTGTTTATCAACAATCAACGAAAAGGCCTTATGGAAAAACTTCTCTTACTGGCGTTGGTTGGGCTGGTCGCGCAGTTGGTGGATGGAACGTTGGGGATGGCGTACGGCCTGTCCTCGGCGACGCTATTGCTCGCCTTTGGGTTCGCACCCACGGTCATTTCTGCATCGGTGCACGCAGCCGAGCTGGTCACCACCTTCGCTTCCGGTGCTGCCCACTGGCATTTCAAGAACACCGATGCCCGAACCGCTGCGATTCTGGCGGTACCAGGGGCCATTGGCGCCTTCGCTGGGGCGACGGTGCTTGCTTCGGTGGACGGGGCGGTGGCGCGCCCGATGGTATCTGCGATCTTGTTCGGCCTCGGGGCGTTGCTGCTCTTCACTCTGTCGCGTGGCCGGAGACCCGTGACCAACCGGCGCCCGCTGTCCCGCCGGTTCCTCGGCCCCCTGGGCTTGGTGGCCGGTTTCATCGACGCTACCGGCGGCGGCGGCTGGGGGCCGGTCACCACCCCTGCGTTGCTCGCAAAGGGCGAAGCGCCTAACAAGACGGTGGGCTCCGTCGATACCGCTGAATTTGCCGTCGCCGCCGCAGCGACGCTTGGCTTTCTCCTGACATCCGGCCCAGAGGTGTTCAACTTGCCCTGGGTCGCCGCACTAATGGCGGGGGGGCTGGTGGCCGCACCGGTGGCCGCATGGCTGGTCAGCCGCATGCCACACCAGCTGTTGGGGGTGCTTATCGCCGGGGTTATTCTGCTCACAAACCTGCGGACCCTGTTGAGTCATTTTGCGGCGCCCACCGATGTCAGCTTCGCGCTGTACCTTTTGGTTCTGGTCGCATGGGGCATGGGGTTCTGGCTCATGCGGCGTCGCCAGACTGGGGCAGCGCTGCCAGACCTAGCCGCCTAACCAATCGTATCGTCCACCACCACCATCCCAAGCGACTCAGCGAGCTGCGTCGCCTGCGCCGGCGTGATGACAGCCCCCCGCAGATCGATGCGCCGCGGATCAAGGCCCGACAAGTTGGCTCCTCGCAGGTCGGTGTCGTTGAACCGGGCATCCTCCCAGTTCACGTAGCTCAGATCGCAGTTCAAGAACGAGGCGTCGGTCAGGTTGCAGTTCGCTAGGTCGGCCTCGACGAACGACGAACCGTCGAATCGGAAGTCGCTGAGGTTCAAGCCGCTGAGCTTCGCCAGCTCGAAGTTACAGCGGGTGAAGGTCACCCCCAGCAACTTCAGTCCCTGAGTGAAGTCGACGCCGGTGAATTTACAGCCCTCGAAGCGAGCGTCAAACAGGTTCACGCCGCCCACCCGCGCGTTGCTGAAGTTGCACGAGAAGAACGCCGCCCCGTTGAGCTTGGTTCCCAGCAGACTGGCCCCGGCGAAGCTGCAGTCGCGAAACTCGCACTCATCCAGCGCCAGGTGGTTCAGCGCCAGGCCATCGAACCGGCAGCGTTCGTAACGGGTCTCAGGCTCCAGCGACATGACGTCGGCGGCGGTGAAGGTGCGGTCTCGCAACGTGACCAAAGCCATGGCCGGCGTGTCCTCCAAGGGATGTGCCCTCAGTCTACACGCCGGCCACAATCACTTCCTGGGCAGCCGGTCACTGCGCGTTAACCTTAAACCGCATCAGCTCATTGGCACGTAGCCCTTCATAGGCCTTCAGTCGTTCGGGGTCGAGCAAGGTAGTCGCGTCGGTCACCGCCGGCAGGCCCATCACCCGCACCGCCACCGACGACTGGTCAAACGTCAACAACGAATAGGTGAAGCTGCGGAAACTCGCGAAGGCCGTGGCTTCCACCTTCCCCGCCGGTACGCCCGCCGCCGCCACGCTGGCGGCATCCAGCCCCGGGAAGGTCGCTTCAAGGCCGATGGGGTCGAGCCCCGCCTGCTTCAGGCCCCGAGTCTCGCCGTCGGTATTCGGAGCGTCGCCATTCCAAACGTCCACGATGGCGCGGTCGGCGTCCCGGAGTGGCAAGCCGGTGGTGTTCACCTTGAAGGCGGGATTGCCGGTGCCGGCGCCCAACGGTCCCGTCATAATCTCGAAGCTGTTGCGGGCCGGCTTCAACGCCGACTTAGGATCGGCCGGGTCGGTGTTGTAGGAGAGGTTGTTGATGACGGTGGCGTGATTATCGGTGGTCAGCACCACAACGTTATCGATCGTGTTGTCGTCGATGAACTTCAGCAGGCGGTTGCGTTCGCAATGGTAACCGCCCGCCCACGACTTACTGCCGTCCATATCGACCCCGGTGTCCGAGGCGCGGCCCTGTTGCTGCATGGGCGAAGAGACCACCAGCACCTTCCAGGTGGCGCCCCGGCGCTTGGCCGCCAGCAGTTCGTCCTGAGCCCACTTGAACTGCGTCGCCCCCAGCATGCTGCGGGCACACGTGGTCGCCTCTGGAGCGTCGCTGTTGGGCAGGCGGCGGTCGCGGTAGCTGCGGTCATCCAGGACGATAAGCTGGACGTTGGCGCCCCACGGCACCGTCCGGTAGAAGCGCTGCGTGCCCTCGGCCTGCGGGTCACCCGCCGCCATCGTGGGCTCCTCTCGCATCGGCTGATATTCGCTGAACGCCCGCATCCGTGCCCGGTAGCCGGGCGTCTTGTTCACAAACGTCCCGTTGGCGCTCACGCCGCCATCGTTGTAGGGCGGCGCGCTGCGATCGGCGGTCGATGGCCCAGTCTCGTGGTTATCGAACAGCGCATAGTGGCCGAACGCACGGTAGAGTTCCTGCATCGGCACCGAGGTCAGCGCGCTCCCCGCCCGCGGCTCTCGGTTTTCCCGATACTTGAAGCGGTACTCATCCAGGCTCTCGGCGTTGACGTTTCCCCGCAGGTTCTGCGTCTCGTAGATGGTGTCGCCCAGGAAGACGAAGAGGTCCAGCTTCTCTTTCGCCAGGCTGTCGAGCACCGGGTACGGCTTCCACTTCCAGTCAGCATCGCCCGTAAAGCCCAACGCTACGGGACTCCGGTCGGTGGGCGCATACGCCGTCTTGAAGGTCCCCACCGGGCTCACATCGCTGCCAGCGCGAAAGCGGTAGTAGTACTGCTTGCCGGCCTGCAGTCCATTGACCACCACCTTCGCCGTGAAGTCGGTGGCGGCAGTGGTCTTCGCCGACCGCACCACCATGGGACGCGCAAAGTCGGCCGTGGCCGACACTTCAGGCGCCACCTCGGCGGCTTCTGGGGTGCGGGTCCACAGTACGGCCCAGTCCTGCGTCACATCACCGCTGGCGACGCCGTAGCCAAAGGGCGCCTTCAGCGGCGGCGTGGGCTCATACACCGCTTCGAGGTCCGGCGTTGCGCCCGTCGGGGCGGGTCGCAGCATCTTCGGGGCGTCGAACTGCGGCGGAGCGCCGGGCTCTATCCACGCTGCGGTAAGCGTCACCGGCTCTGGCGCCGCTGGGGTCGCCGCCTGCTCGCGGGTGCATGCCCCGAAAGCCAAGGCGAAGAGAGCAACGGCGATAAGGCGGGGCGACGCGGCGTTCTTGACTCTCTGCATGGGGAATACTCCTTAGTTGGGCTCAATAGCGAATGCCGGGAAGACAGGCATCGATTGGTCAATGACTGACTTGATAATATGTCGGACTATCATTAACTACAAGAGGGTGCTTCGGTGCTATTAGCTCAGATCAGCAACGGGGGCGGCCTATTCGTAGCCGCGTTCTCGCCTTCCAAGCGCGTGCTTGCCACAAGGCCCCCGGCGGCGTACCGGCTGCTGACAATGCACCGGCGCTCAGGGTATGATGCCGCCACCTGGGTTCAAGACCACCCAGGACGATCCCCCATAAGGAGCATGACCTGATGCCGGGCACCACCCTAGAAGCCAACGGCTACAAATACGAGTCCCAGCAGGACTGGGCCGAAATACCCCCCGGTTACGAGTTCCCCGACGCATCGGGCGTGGCGGTGGATACCGACGACAACGTCTACATCCTGAACCGCGGCGCTCACCCGGTGATCGTGGTCGACAAGAACGGCAAGTTCGTCCGGTCTTGGGGCGAGGGACAGTTCGACCAGCGCGCCCACGGCATACACGCATCGCTCGACGGCTACATCTGGACCGTGAACGATAGCCAGCACTGCGTGAAGAAGCACACCAAGGACGGCAAGCTGGTGATGACCATCGGCCAGGAGGGCCAGGCCGCCGAGAAGTGGAGCGGCGTGCCCTTCAACCGGCCCACCAACATGGGCGTCTCGCCCACCACCGGCGACGTCTACATCACCGACGGCTACGGCAACGCTCGGGTGCATCGCTACACCGCCGAGGGCAAGCACGTGGTCTCGTGGGGCGAGCCCGGCATCGACCCCGGCCAGTTCCAGATCCCCCACAACGTGGTCATCGACCGCGACGAGAATGTGTACGTGACCGACCGTGAAGGCAACCGGGTGCAGGTGTTCGACAAGAACGGCAAGGTGCAGGCCATCTGGCAGAACGTCTACCGCCCGCAAGCGCTGTGCATGGACGATAGCTGCACCCACATCTACGTGGGCGAGATGCTGATGCAGGCCGGCCTGGACGACTGCCTGACGCTGGGTCATCACTTGAACGTGTACAACCTGAAGGGCGAACGCCAGGCCCGCCTGGGCGACCCGATGATCGGCGACGAGCCGACCCAGTTCATCGCCCCCCACGGCTTCGACGTCGACTCGAAGGGCAACCTCTACGTCGGCGAGGTCAGCTTCACGGTCTACGGCAACCGCAAGTTCAACCCGCCGCGGACCTTCAAGGCGTTCCGGCGGCTGGAGCGCGTGAACTAGTGGTGCGACGCATGTGCAGTGCTGTTCGGCGAAGCGGGAGAGTCCAGAGAGGGCAGCAGCCCTTGGCGCCTGCCCTGAGCCACGTCGAAGGGGACGGAGTGCTCGAGGGGAACCCCCTCGACTCCTAAAAGTGTACGGGGTGGGCGGAGGGAACCTTCGCGCTGATCCGAAGGCCGCGAGCCAAACCACCCCACACCATCTGTATCACACCACTAGTGGGTCAGTCGTTCGCCGAGGCCGGGCCGCAGGGGTACTCTGACCCTCCCTCCCCGCCGCGGGAGGGAATGAGAGGAAGAGGGAGCACGTTGATTCCAACGATCGATACATGTAGCCTGCGATGTAGGGATAAAGCATGAGCACCAACCGCCTCGAAGCCTTCAGCGACGGCGTCATCGCGATCATCATCACTATCATGGTGCTGGAACTCAAGGTACCCCACGGAGACACGCCGGAAGCGCTGCTCCCGCTCCTTCCAGTCCTCTTCAGCTATCTGTTGAGTTTCGTGTTCATCGGCATCTACTGGAACAATCACCACCATTTGTTCCAAGCCGCAGAACGGGTGAGCGGCGGCGTGCTGTGGGCCAACCTGCACCTGCTGTTCTGGCTTTCGCTGGTGCCGTTCGTGACCGCTTGGATGGGTGAGAACCAGTTCGCCCCGCTGCCTGTGGCTGCCTACGGCGCAGTGCAACTTTTGGCAGCCGTGGCGTTCAGCATTCTCGTCCGAGCGTTGATCGCTCATCACGCCCAAGACTCTACGCTGGTGCGGGCGCTGGCCAACGACACCAAGGGGAAAATCTCGCTGGCGGTGTATGCAGCGGGAACGGCTGTGGCCTTCGTCCAACCGTTGGCGGCGCTGGCAGCCTATGCCGCGGTCTCCATCATGTGGTTGGTGCCCGAGCGGCGCATCGAGCAAACCATCAACCAGTGATCGCCGGCACGGCAGGGTGCACCGTCGCCATCGCTTCAACCCGCCGAAGGGGTTCAAGGCTTTCCGCACCTTGGAGAGCCTGAACGAGCGACTCCCGCCACTCAGCTGAACCCGATGCAGCGCCAACCCCGACCTACGTCCGGCCGGGGTTGGCGCTGGTGTAGCACGAGCCTACTTGACGGCGGCAGCTCCGGCCGACGCCACCGCGTGGTCATCCTCCACCGACGACCCGGATACGCCGATGGCGCCAATCACTTCGCCGGCGGCGTTCTTGATGGGCACCCCGCCCGGAAAGCTGATGAGCCCGCCGTTCGAGTGCTCGATGTTGAACAACGGCCCGCCGGGCTGCGATAGTTGGCCGATTACGCCCGTGTCCAGGTTGAAGAAGCGGGCCGTACGCGCCTTCTTCATTGCGATATCGATGGAGCCGAGCCAAGCGTCGTCCATCCGCACAAAGGCCTTGAGATTGGCGCCGGCGTCAACCACCGCAATGTCCATCTTCACGCCCATATCCTTCGACTTCTGCACCGCAGCCATGACTGCAGCCTGCGCCTGATCCATCGTGATATCCGCCATTTCAGCCTCCAAAGCGTGTTGTCGTGCTCCCGGCCAGCGCCGAGGCTCCCCTACAGTACGGGCGTGGTCAGGCACCATCAATCGCCCGCGGCCTTCCGGCAGCGCACCGGTGTGCACCCGCGAGGGAAGCTCTGGTCAGGCATGGGTATCCTCCCCATAATGTGAAGGCACTTACGGCGCCGGCTGTCCACGCCGCGCCGCACAACCCAAGGAGTCTCTCATGCCCCAGACCGTGAAAATCGGCGTCATCGGCG
>CAXNDA010000009.1:0-15900 GCA_964200875.1 Chloroflexota bacterium
GCGGGAAGGCTGAACCGACCTCCAGCTTGATCGCCTCGGCGGTACGCTCGCCGATGAGCAGGTTATGGTTCATGCGAACCGCGTTGATGATGCCTTGGTCCATGCCGTCGCCCGCCACCCGAATAGAGTTCGAGGCGACGATGCCCCCCAGGGAGATCACCGCAACTTCGGTGGTACCGCCACCGATGTCGACGATCATGCTGCCGCTGGGTTCCATGATGGGCAGGCCAGCGCCGACCGCGGCAGCCATTGGTTCTTCGATGAGGTAACACTCCCGGGCGCCGGCGTTCAGCGATGCGTCGTGCACCGCTCGGCGCTCGACCTCGGTGACACCAGAGGGGATACCGACCACGACACGAGGTCTGGGGATCATGATCGCGTTCTGCTCGTGCACTTTATCGATGAAGTACTTGAGCATCTTTTCGGTGGTGTCGAAGTCGGAAATGACGCCGTCGCGCAGTGGCCGTATGGCGACAATGCGGGCGGGAGTCCGGCCCACCATCTGCTTCGCCTCGAGCCCGATGGCCTGCACCTTGCGGGTCTCGCGATCGATGGCGACCACCGACGGTTCGTCGATGACGATGCCTTTGCCCTTCACGTTGACCAGGGTGTTGGCGGTGCCCAAGTCGATGCCGATGTCATAGGAAAACAGGCCGAGCAGCCAGTTGATCGGGTTGAACACAGAGAGGCCTCCGAGGCGGCGGCAGCCGAAGAGGAGTGCACCGGCTGCGGGAACCCGATCATAGCATGGACGAATCGTCCACCGTGGGACTTTCTTCCGGTGGTTTAGGTTGGCTGCTCGCCGGCCCGCACCCGCTCCATCAGGTCCAGGAACTCCTGCTCGGTCAGTATGGGCACCTTGAGTTGCTGCGCTCGCTCGGCCTTTGAGCCGGCGTCCTCGCCGACCACGGCGTAGCTCGTCTTCCGCGTCACGTTGCTGCCGGTGGTCGCGCCCAGCTCCTTCACCATGGCCTCGGCCGTCATGCGCGTGAAGCGCTCCAGCCTGCCGGTGAAGACAAACTCTTTGCCCGACAGCGGCATTGCTCGCTCTTCGCGGGCCTCCTCGGCCATACGCAGGCCCGCCAGGCGCAACTTCTCGATGATCCGTCGGTTGTCCTGATCCTCGAAGTACTCGATGATGCTCGCCGCCACTTTGGGGCCAATCCCGGCCACGGCCGTCAACTCGTCCTCGCTGGCGGCCATCAGCGCGTCCAGCGATCCGAAGTGGCGGACCAGGAGTTCGGCGTTCTCGGATCCGACATGGCGGACACCTAAACCAAACACCAGACGCGCCAGCGGGCGGTCCCGGCTGCCCTGAACGGCAGCCACCACGTTGGCGGCGCTCTTCTTGCCCATGCGGTCGAGCGCCTCCAACTGCTCGGTGGTGAGCGCGTACAGGTCGGCCACGTCGCGCACCAGGCCCTGACTCAGGAGTACCGCACAAAGCGATTCGCCCACTCCCTCAATGTCCAACGCGCCGCGGGACACGAAGTGCTTGAGTAATTCGAGCCCCTGGGCTGGGCAAGCTTTGTTCGGGCAGTAGGTCATGGCCTCGCCTGAAGGGCGGACCACCGCGGTCCCGCATTCCGGACAGGCCGCCGGTAGGGCGTAAGGCTCGGCGCCGGGCGGCCGCAGGTCCAGCACCGGTCCCACGATCTCGGGGATCACTTCACCGGCCCTCTGCACGATGACGGTGTCGCCCACGCGCACGTCCTTCCGGCGGATGTCCTCCTCGTTGTGTAGCGTGGCGTGGCGAATGGTGACGCCGGCTACCTGCACCGGCTCCAGCACTGCGAAGGGGTTGAGGCTGCCGGTTCGGCCCACGTTGACGTCAATCGCCAGCAGCTTGGTTGTGGCTTGCACCGAGGGGAACTTGTAGGCCGTGGCCCAGCGGGGCTCGCGTCCCACCGTGCCGAGCTGGCCTTGGTAATCCAGGCTATTCACCTTAATGACTACGCCATCGGTCTCGTACGGCAGGTCGTGGCGCTTGGCGCCCCACTCCTCCACAAAGGCCCACACGTCGGCCAACGCTGGGCAGTGCCGGTTCAGCGGATTGGTGCGGAACCCCACCGAGGCGAGATACGCCATACGGTCCCAGTGGGTTGCCGGCAAGGCTGCCTCGCCCTCCGCCCACCCCAGCTGATAGATGAAGATGTCGAGCGGACGGCTGGCGGTGATGCGCGAGTCGAGCTGCCGCAGTGAACCCGCTGCCGAGTTCCGCGGGTTGGCGTACAGCGGCAGGCCCTGCTGCGCGCGCTCTTCGTTAATCTTGGCGAAACCAGGCCTGCTGAGGTAGACCTCGCCGCGCACCTCCATACGTCGCGGTACTGTGCCCTCCAGCCGCAGCGGAATCGAGCGGATGGTGCGGATGTTGGCGGTGATGTTCTCGCCCCGCACGCCATCGCCGCGAGTGGCGCCGGTGGTCAGCACGCCGTCCTCGTAGACCAAGGCGACTGCCAAGCCATCCATCTTCAGCTCGCAGACCAGGTCGAACGGACGGCCATCCAGCAGGTTCGATACCCGGCGGTGCCATGCCTCCAAGTCCTCCCGGCTAAACACGTTGCCGAGGCTCAACAGCGGCACTGGGTGCTCCACCACCCCGAACGCCTCCACCGGCGCCGCTCCGACGCGCTGGGTCGGCGACTGGCCGGTCAGCAGCTCGGGGTGATCGGCTTCCAGGCCCCGGAGTTCCTGCATGAGACGGTCATACTCGGCGTCGCTGATCGCCGGTGCATCGAGTACGTAGTAGCGGTGGTTGGCCTCGTTGAGTTGACGGTGCAACTCTTGTACGCGGGCCTTCAGGGAAGCGTCGGCCATCGGCGTCTCCGGGGGGTGGGTCGTGGTCGCGAGTATAGCATCGGGCGGGAGCGTCCTTCCGGCAGTGCTGCGGCTCTGGGGCAGGCGCCGCCGTGAACGGCGGGCCGGATGTACGGGGCCGTGGCGTGGACCTGTGGCTCTGGGCCCGCCGTTTACGGCGGCGCCCGCAACCCCTGCACCTCCAATCGGGGTGGCCGTCAGAGTTTTGCGCTTGTCAGCTAGCCCTCGATTCCGTTCGCCCTGAGCTCGTCGAAGGGCCGGCGGTGCGGTGGTTCGACGAGCTCACCACGAACGGAGTCTGCGGCGCGCTCGGCACCCCGCGAAACTCTGCCTCTCACCCCTCCAAATCGTTGGCGGCTCACCGTCACCTCTACCGCTGGTGCTAGAATGAGCATACCCCCACCTCTGCTTCGGGACCCAGCATGATCGCGATCATCGACTACGGCGCCGGCAACATCCGCAACGTCCTGCGCGCCCTCAAGAAGCTCGACTACGAGGCCGAGATCACCGCCGATCCCGAGGCGATTCGGCGGGCCAGCGCTGTCATCCTGCCCGGGGTGGGTGCCGCTGCCGACACCGTGAATGGCCTGAAGGAACGAGGGCTGGACGACGTGGTGCGACGCCTCATCGAGGATGACCGGCCGTTCATGGGTGTCTGCGTCGGCCTACAGGTGCTGTTCGAGTCGACCGAGGAGGGCGGCGACGAGCCATGCCTTGGGGTGCTGCCGGGCAAGGTGGTCCGCTTTCCCAGGGAGCCCGGCCTGAAGGTGCCCCACATGGGCTGGAATCAGGTCTCGCAACACGCCGCGTCGCCGGTCTTCGCCGGCGTGCCCGACGACAGCTACTTCTACTTTGTCCATAGCTACTACGTTGCGCCCGAGGATCCCAGGATCATTGCCGGCACCACCAGTTACAGCCTGGACTTCACCAGCGCTATCGTCCGGGGCAATCTGTTTGCCACCCAGTTCCATCCCGAAAAGAGCGGCGATCTGGGGCTGAAGATTTATGACAACTTCCTGAAGGCGACCCTTGGACGTCATACCCGCCATTGACCTGCGAGGCGGCCGCTGTGTGCGGCTGTTCCAGGGCGACTACGACAAAGAGACCGTGTTCTCCGACAATCCCGCAGCTACGGCCCGCCGGTGGCGCGACCTTGGGGCAACCCGCCTGCATGTGGTGGACCTTGACGGGGCCAAGGACGGCGTGGTGACCAACGCCGACGCCATCCAGGCCATCCTGCGTGCGGTCGACCTGCCCGTCGGTATGGGCGGCGGCCTGCGCAGCATCGAGACCATCGACCTTGTGCGTGGCTGGGGTATCGACCGGGTTCATTTGGGTACCGCAGCCGCCCGCGATCCCGAGCTGGTGCGGGCGGCCTGCGTGCAGCACCCAGGCGCCGTGGTGGTGAGCGTTGACGCCCGCGACGGCAAGGTGGCGGTGGATGGCTGGCGCACCGCGACCAGCACCGACGCCTTGGACCTGATACGCGAGATGCTCGAGCTCGGCGTGGGCCGGTTCGTCTATACCGATATCTCCCGCGACGGCACGAACACCGAACCGAATTTCAACGCACTGCAGCAGGTGGTCGCCACCGCTAGCTGTCCGGTGGTGGCGGCGGGTGGAGTCACGTCGGTGGCCCACCTCCAGCGGTTGCAGACGATCGGCGTCGAGGGCGCCATCATCGGGCAGGCCTTGTACACCGGCGAACTCAACCTGCCGGAGGCGCTGCGGGCGCTCGCGGCATCCTGACCGCACCGCCGTCACCATGAGCCTCCCGAGCACCAGCGATTCGGCCGATGCGTATCGGCAGGCGCTGGCGTATCTCGAATCCTTCATCCACGGCCGCGGCGATCCTCCTGCCGATCGCGATGCCGCCGGGCGGGCCCGCATGGCGGTCATGCGTGAGTTGGTGCAGGCCCTGAGGGACCCGCAGGATCAGTTCCGCTCGGTGCATGTTGGCGGCACGTCGGGCAAGGGTTCTACCAGCGTCTTGATCGCTGCGGGGCTGCAGGCATCGGGCCATCGCACCGGCCTGCACACCACCCCCTACCTGCAAGACGCTACCGAGAAGCTGGTCATCGAGGGCAGGCAGGCGTCCCAGGCAGAGGTGGTGGCGTTGGTCGATCGTCTGCGTCACGCTCTGGTGGGTCTGCCTGAGTTGGACCAGCGAGCGACCTTCGTCCAGCGCTGGACCGCCCTGGTGTTCCTGTACTTCGCCCACCAAGCGGTGGACATCGGCGTCATCGAGGTGAGCCTCGGTGGCCGGTACGATGCCACGAATGTCCTGACGCCGGCGGTGTCGGTTATCACGAACATCGGCCACGACCACCTGGAGGCGCTGGGGCCAACGCTCGCCGATGTAGCCTGGCACAAGGCGGGCATCTTAAAACCCGGCGTGCCGGGCGTTACCGCCGCCACCGGGGAAGCGCTGGCGGTCATCGAGCGGGAGGCTGCGGCTGTGGGCGCGCCGCTGTGGGTGGTCGGCCGTGATGTGCGCTTGAGTGACGTCCGCTGCACCAGCGTGGGTACAACCTTGCGGGTGGACACGCCCACGGGTGCATGGCCGACTGTCCGCTTGAGCCTGCTGGGTCCGCATCAGGCGGTGAACGCCGCCACCGCCATCGCTGCCCTCGACGCACTTCAGCTGGCGGGCGTGGCCATTGACCAGGAGGCGGCGGGTGCTGCGCTTGCGGCAGCGACGGTTCCCGGCCGATTCGAGGTGGTGCAGACCAACCCCACCATCGTGCTTGATGGAGCGCACAACCCGGAGAAAGCCGCCAGCCTGACCGCGGCGCTGCAGGCAACCTTCCCTGGCCGACAGATCACCCTAGTCCTCGGTGTGGGCGCGTCCAAAGACCTGCCGGACATCCTGACGGCTCTGCGTCCGGTGCTGGCCCACGTGGTGTGCACGGAAGTGTCGGTCATTGCGAAACCGGCGGTTGCTGCCGAGGCGTTGGCCCGAGCGGTGCGCGGTGTCGGGATTCCGGCCGACGCCGTGCCCGACCCGCACGCCGCCGTCGGCCGCGCCTGCGACGTCGCCGGGCGGGGCGGCTTGGTGTGCGTGACGGGATCGATGTACCTTGTGGGGGCGGTGCGCGGCCGCTGGCATCCGGCAGCAACTTCCACAGGAGGCAGCGGATGACGGGAATACTGGTGGCGCTGTTTGTGCTGGCAGCCCTGGCAATGGTAGTGGCCATCGGGGTGTACGTGGCGGGTCGTCTCCGCAGCGGCGAGCCACTGACCGTCTCGCCTCGGGTGGTCCTCCTCGGCTATCTGTATCTGATGTCGCTGGCGGGGCTGCTCTCCTGCACCGTGGGCCTGACTACCGGACTGAAAGTCGGCCTGGGCGCGGCGCTCGGCAGCGACTTCAGCTACTACCGGCCGATGCGCCCGGCGATGCCGCTGCCGGTGACCGGCGAGCCGAAAGACAAGGCGATCGTCGAAGACGCCGGCCGGGCCGAGGCGGAGCTTGAGCGCCAACGCCGGCAAGACATCATCCAGTCGGCCACCGCTGTGGTGGTGGGCTTGGTGGTCTTCGCAGCACACACCTTCGGCCGCCGGCAGGTTGGGCCTTCGTTGCCCACCGTCGATAACCTGCTGCGACGGGGCTACACCACGTTTCTCTTGGCGGTCTTCGGCATCGGCGGGCTCATAGGCCTTATCATGGGACTGCAGGATCTGCTGCAGTTTTGGCTGCTGCCGGTGGTCGATGAGTTCAACTATCGCAACCCACCGGGCCAGAGCGTCGCCACGGCCATGGTGTTTGTGCCGCTGTGGCTGTTCTACTTGCTGGCGTTGGTGCGCCAGAGCCGCGACCAGGAGGCATAGTGCTGACCGTTCGGGTTATCCCCTGTCTGGATGTGAAGGCCGGCCGCGTGGTCAAGGGCGTGAAGTTTCGCGACCATCGCGACGCCGGCGATCCCGTCGAGCTTGCCGCCTACTACAACAGCGAGGGCGCCGACGAGCTGGTGTTCTACGACATCACGGCTTCCAGCGACGAGCGTCCCATCATGATCGATGTGGTGGAACGGACCGCCGACCAGGTGTTCATTCCACTCACCATTGGTGGCGGCCTGCGCACGGTGGAGGACATGAAGCGGATGCTCGAGGCCGGGGCCGACAAGGTGTCGATCAACACCGCGGCCGTCCGTAACCCGCAGCTCATCGCCGACGGGGCCGAGCGCTTCGGGTCGCAGTGCATCGTGCTGGGCATGGACGCACAGCGGGTGACCGGCAACGGTTCGCCCCACTGGGAGGTCCGCACCCACACCGGTGCCGATGGCGGGCGCTCCAGCGGCCTTGACGCCGTTGCGTGGGCGCGCCAGGCCGTCGACTTGGGAGCCGGCGAGATCGTGGTCAACAGCATCGATGCCGACGGCACCAAAGCCGGCTATGACCTGGAGCTGCTGCGGGCTATCTCCGAGACGGTGTCGGTGCCGGTGGTTGCCAGTGGCGGCGCTGGTACGCTGCCCCACTTCGCCGATGCCGTGTCGCTGGGCAAGGCCGACGCCGTGCTTGCCGCCAGCATCTTCCACTACGGCAGCTACAGCATCCGCCAGGTGAAAGACTACATGGCGGGGCAGGGCATCCCGGTCCGGCCATGATCTGGGTGGGCCATGCCCGAGCGTAGCGCCGATCGACTGGCCCAGGCGGAACCCGATCTCGCTGCCGCGGAGCAACTGCGGGTCACCGGCTACTTCGAGTGGGCTGCCTTTGTGGCGCAGCAGGGTGGAGAGAAGGCGCTCAAAGCCGTGTTTCAAGTCCGTCACGGTAACGTGCGGGGATACTCCCTGCTAGAGTTAGCGCAGTTGCTGCAGGATCCAGCGTTGCCGCAGGAAGTGCTTGACGCCGCACGCCGTTTAGACCGTTACTACATACAGACGCGGTATCCCGATAGCTTTGCCGCCGGGATACCTCAGGATTACTTCACAGCGGAGGATGCGGCCTCGGCCCTCACAGATGCTGGAACGATCACTCGGTGGAGCCAGAGCCAGGTTTCTTGACGGCGACGCTGTGAAGCAGAGCCTGGCGGAGCGCGCCGCTGCCTTGAGCGCGGCCGACACCAATGTGGCTGCGGTGTTCCTCTTTGGTTCGCTGGCCAAGGGAAACTATGGCCCGGAGAGCGACGCTGACCTCCTGATTGTGGAACGAGAGCCGTCTGCAGAACGGCAGATGGATCGGCCGCTGCGCTATAGTGACGCGTTCTCCCGCCTGGCGGTCCCGGTCGACCTCATCGTGCTGACCCTCCAGGAGGTGGCCGCCATGCGTTCAGAGCGCCGCCTCTTCATTCGTGAAGCAATCGACGAGGCCATTGCTCTCGCTGGAGCTGCCGAGGAATGTGGCGTTGCGGCGCCAACCGAAAGGGTTACCCATGGTGAAGTTTGACGCGCAGGGGCTGATCCCCGCCATCGCGCAAGACGTCCGCACCGGGCAGGTGCTGATGGTGGCACATATGAACGCCGAGTCGCTTCAGAAGACGCTGGACACCGGCCAGGCATGGTTCTGGAGCCGCAGTCGCCAAGAGCTGTGGCATAAAGGCGCCACGTCCGGCAACTTCCTGAACGTGAAGTCGGTCACCGCCGATTGCGACAGCGACGTGTTGCTGCTGCAGGTGGAACCTGCGGGGCCGGCCTGCCACACCGGGGCCGTGTCCTGCTTCTTCGAGCCGGTGCAGGGCGATGCAGCGGCGGCATTCGGGGTCACTCCCGGCTCGCCTGACGCCATGACCGAGTTGTTCGCGACCATCGAGGCGCGCAAGGCCCAGCAGCCCGACGGCAGCTACGTGGCCAGTCTGCTGAAGGCGGGCCCGCAACGGGTGGCGAAGAAGGTGGCGGAGGAGGGCGGCGAGGTGGCCATCGCCGCCGTCAGCGAGACCGACGACCGCGTCGTCTCCGAAGTGGCCGACCTCTGGTTCCACTCCCTGATTCTGCTCGCGTCGCGCAACCTCACGCCCGACCAGGTGTGGGCCGAACTCGAGAGCCGGCGGCGCTAGCGACCAGCTTCGGCTCGGCAACGAAAAGCCCCCTCCGAAGAGGGGGCTTTCATATGCAAATGGCGACCCCGATGGGATTCGAACCCACGATCTCCACCGTGACAGGGTGGCATGTTTGGCCGCTACACCACGGGGCCTTGCTGAAACCAGCTAGAAGTAGCTTACCTGGGCAGGGCAGGCACTGTCAATCGCCCCCAGGCGGCACGCCGAGCAGCCGGCCCCGCTGACCCCAGGTGGCCAGCAACGCCACCGCTGCCAGCCCCAGCGCCGTGACCAGGCTGGCCCCTCCCGCCAGCAGCAGCAGTCCGCCACAGGCAAGTGCTGCCAGGCCCGCAAGCGCCATATCCAGACGGCCGCGTCGGGCGGCGTCCGGCAGGGTTCCCCGGCGGGCCAACTGGATCAGGCTGAGGTTGACCAACAGCATCCCCGCCAGCACCGCTCCGTTGGTCAGTTCGGCCACGGCGCGCACATTGCCCAGCAGCAGCAGCAGTCCAACGATGGTTGCCACCACCAGCGTGGCCGTGACCGGCACGCCATGACCCGCCACGCTGGCCAGTGTGCGCGGCAGCACGCCTTCGGCTGCCATCGCTTGCACCGACCGGGCCGAGGAGAGCGTGAGCAGCAGTACCGTGTTCCCCGTGGCCGCCATGGCCACCAAGCTCAACGCGGCATCTGCCCCAGGACCAAAGATTGCGCCGGCGACCAGCGCGAGCGGCGCATCGGAAACGCTCAGCGCCTCCCAGCCGACCACCGCGGCGGCAGCCACTGCCGTCGAGACGTAGATGATCCCGGTGATCCCCACCGAGAGATACAGCGCTCTCGGCAGGTCGCGTTGCGGGTCACGCATCTCCTCCGCCAGGTTGCCAACCTGCCCGAAGCCGATGTAGGCGAAGAACACCAGCGAGGCGGCGGCGGTGACCCCTGCGAATCCGCTGGGCATGGCGGTGAGATCGGCGCCTGGCAGGAACGGAGCGCCCGCGATGCCGATGAAGATGAGCCCCGCAGCTTCAGCAACCGTGAATCCGCCCGCCAACCAGACCGAGGGCGACGTGCCCATCATGGCGACTGCGGTGCTGACCACCAGCAGCAGCCCGCCGCCGAGCCACCACGGGATGCCCGTGAGGTGGTTCAGGTACCCGGCAAAGCCAAGACTCACAGCGCCGGCCGCCAGGATGTTGGTCGCAAGCATCAACCACCCGGCAACAAAGCCCAGACGGGTGCCGAAGGCCATGCTCACGTACTGGAACTCGGGAGCGTTCCGGGCTCGCACCGGCCCCAGCCGCGCATAGGCGTGCACGCTCAAAATGGCGGCGATGCCTGCGAGCGTGAACGCCAGCCAGAGGGCGTTCCCCGCCAGGGCGCTCGCCGGCCCGATAAGCGTGTACACGCCGGCCCCCAGAATGATGCCGACGCCGGAAAGCGTCGCCTCGACCACGCCAAGCGATCGGCGCAGTTGACCGCCAGGTGTCGTCACGCCTGCAGCACCACGGTGGGCGCGGCTAGTCCATGCCCATCTCGCTCACGCGTTCCGGCTGAATGCGGACGATGACGCGCTTCTCGGTCGCAGAGCGATAGGGGTAGCTATCGACCCCCATGTACTTCTTGGCCAACTTGTCGATGTGGGCGTCGGCGCCAGTCTCCGTCATCTCTACCACCAGCCCCCGCACCATAACCGCCCGGTAGACGTTGTTGCGGTCCACCAAGCTCAGCGCCACCCGCTTATCTCGATCGAGATTCTTGGGCTTGATCCGGCCCAGCGCGGTGTTGATGAGGATGGCGCCGTTGTCATACTCCACCCACACCGGCGAGACTTGCGGTGAACCATCGGCCATCAACGTGGCCAGATGCACCAGGTTCGGCTCGTTGAACAGTTCGATTGCCTTCGCACTCAGGGATGCTGCCATGGGATGTCCTCCTGGGACCTGCTGATAGACGATGTCTCCAACGTGCGGTCCAATGCGCCGCAGCTCGAACACCCGTGGGGGGGCGGACGCTGCTACAGTTCCACGAACACCTCGTCACCCTCCACCTTTACCGCGAACACCGGGAGCGGCCGGCCCGCGGGCCCCTGCACCACGCCACCCGTGCGCACATCGAACAGCGCACCGTGGCAGTAGCAGGGCGCGATATAGTCCTCCACCTCGCCCGGCGAGATGCTGCACGCGGCGTGGGTGCAGTTGTCCTCGAAGGCAAACACCTCCTCGCCGATCTTCACCACCGCCACATAGCGGTTGTTCAGCTTCATGCCCTTCAACTGATTCGGTTCAAGCTCACTCAAAGCAGCGGCGCGTACAAACTCTGCCAAACGGTCCTCCGATGGGGATGATGACTGACTGCCGGGGCAGCGAGCGTGTCCCCATCCTACACCACCGCCGCCCGCAGGGTGCGGGGTCAGTCCGCCTTGGGCACGAACCGCAGCGATATCGAGTTCACGCAGTGGCGCGTGTTCTTCGGGGTAAAGCCCTCGCCCAGGAACACATGGCCCAGATGACCACCGCACGCGGCACACTCGATCTCGGTACGCATGCCATCCGGGTCGGGCAGATGCTTCACGGCGCCGGTTACCTCTTGGTCGAAGCTGGGCCAGCCGCATCCCGAGTGGAACTTGGTGTCCGACACATACAGCGCCGCATCGCAACGCCGGCAGTGGTACGTGCCTTCGACAAAGAAGTCGTCGTACTCGCCGGTGTACGGGCGTTCCGTGCCCTTGTGCACAATCACGTACTCTTCTTGCGGCGTCAGCGGGTTCATTGAGGAGGGCCTCCGGGACAGGTCTTGGCACCGATCGATCGTACGCCGGGGTTTGGGGGGAGGCAACGACAGTGCTTACAGCCGGCTTACGCCTCCCGCCGCCGAATGCCTGGCAGGCGGTCAAAGCCTCGGTCGAAGCTGAAGATATCGGTGATGCCTTCGCGCTCCATCAACGCCGCGTGGTAGCACTCAGCAAACCCGACTCGCGTGGTGAGATAAAGCTCGAAGATCCGACGATACAGGCGCTTGCCCTCAAGCTCCAGGTTCGGCAGTTCCAGAATGGGCATCAAACAGTCCAGGATTACGGAGCGTTGAATACGGTACGTGCGCTCCATGGTGTAGACCGTTTCGAAAACAATGGTATCCGTTGTCCGTAGCGTGAGTTCACCAGACTCCAGTCGAGCCATGATGAGACTCGCTAGCCGACTCTGCTCTGGCACATCCTGGAGCAGGTGACGCAATAGGACGTTGGTGTCGAGGAATGCTGGACTCATCGAAAGCGGTAAGCCTCAGCCTCTTCGGCCAGCCCGTCCTCGAACTGGCGCTTCTCTTCCCCCGGCGGAAGCGGAGGCATCGCGGTCTTCGCGAGCCCCTTCGTCCGCTCCGTCACGCTGCGCCGCTCCGCCGCCAGCGACACCCGGCCTTCTTCCCACGTGAAGGTCACTTTGTCATGCGGGGCGAGGCCCAGGAGCCTGCGCACCTCGATGGGTATGGTCACTTGTCCCTTGCTGGTCACGCTCGTGGTCCGCTGCATAGGTGTACCCCTTCAGAGTCAGTAATACTAGTATCCAAATTGCCAGGTCCATCGTCAAATCAGTCTGTAGGGCCGCTACGTGCCGCTTTGTTATACTGACTCCGCTATGGAAGTCACCACACCACCCGCCGTCTCACTCTCCACCCTCGCCCTTCGCCTCCGCACGCTGGTGCTGTTCCGGGACGTGTTTTCCGGCCCGGCCGGCGAGCAGTTCTGGAGCTTGGTCGACCTGATGGCGCAGCCCACCAGTGGCGCGCTGCCCGAGCTGTTGGAACGCTTCAGCCTGTTCCAGAACGCACTGCTCGAAGAGGATGCTGGCGCCGCCGGCGATGCCTGGCAGGAACACCTGCTGCAGCGAGTGCTGTGGGACGAGAACATCTTCAGCCTCACCGCCGAGGCTACTGATCCGGCCGAACTTCCAGCGAGCCTCCTGGCGCAGGCTGCCGCTGAACTCCGCACCTTGCGCCAGGCATACGGGCTTTCGCTGCACCGGCTGCGGGCGTTGCTCATCCAGCGTGCCGGCCCGCTGGCGTTGGAGCTGGAGGACGGTTGGGTGCTGCCCACTACCGACGGTCCCGACGTCTCGCCGCAGGACACGCTGGCCTGGCGTTTGGCCACCAACGCCGAGTGGGGCGAACTGGCCCCCGACCTCGCGGCGCACTTCGCGGCGAACGGCTGCGGCGATTTCGCACGCTACGCTGCCTTTCGCTGGGTGACGCATTCAGGCGCCGAGGGTGGCCTTGAGCCGGTCCCCAGCCCCGACCCAATCCGCTTGCAGAGCCTGGTGGCGTACGAGAGTGAGCGGGAGCTGGTGCTGAGCAACACGGCGCGCTTCGTGCTGGGGGCCCCTGGCAACAACGTGCTGCTGTACGGCGACGCCGGCACCGGGAAGTCGAGCCTGGTGAAGGCGTTGGTGAACGAGTACGCCGGTCAGGGCCTCAGGATCATCGAGGTGAGCAAGGAAGGCCTGACCGACTTCCCGTACATTGCCGAAGCGGTGCGGGGACGCCGGCAACGGTTCATCTTGTTCGTCGACGACCTCTCGTTCGAGGAGAACGAGACTGAATACAAGGCGCTGAAGGCGCTGCTGGAGGGCGGGGTGCAGGCTCGGCCCGAGAACCTGCTGATCTACGCCACCAGCAACCGGCGCCATCTGGTGCGAGAGCAGTTCAGTGACCGCAGCCGCCCCGGCGACGATGAGGTGCACCCGCACGACACCGCCCAAGAGAAGGTCTCGCTGTCAGAACGCTTCGGCGTCCGGGTGGCCTTTCTGTCGCCCGAGCAGCCGCGCTACCTGGCTATCGTGCGGTCCATCGCCAGCCAAGAGGGCATCGAGCTGCCCGACGACGAATTGCGCCGCCGGGCGCTGGTGTGGGCGCAGTGGCAGAATGGCTTCTCGGGCCGCACGGCCCGTCAATTCGTCAACGACCTGCTCGGCGAGCAGCGGGAGCGGTCAGCCGGCTAGGAGGGACTATGAGTCGGGTCAGAGAAGTCGCCCTCGGAATATTCCAACTCTCGGTCATGAACGTCGCGGTGACCATCGTTATGGATGGTGATCAAGCGGTCGTACTCGATGCGGGCTTTCGCATCACCGTGCCGCGGGTGCAGGCGTTTCTCGAAGCGCAAGGCATGCACCCCGAACAGGTCAGCCACATCCTGGTGTCGCACTATCACCCCGACCACATCGGCGGCCTGCACCGCCTGCAGGTGCTGACCGGCGCATTGGTGGGCGCGCATCCCAGCGAAGCGCCTGCCATACGCGGCGAGGAGCCCTTCCCCAACCCCTTCACCTCCTCCCCGCTCTCCCCCATGCTCGGAGAGCTGGCGAAGGCCGTAACCCCCCGGCCCGCTAGCGTGGACCTTCTGCTGGAGGACGGGGTGGTCGTCGATATCGCCGGGGGCATTAGAGTGATTCACACCCCTGGGCACACGCCTGGAAGCGTCTGTTTCCACCTGCCGGAGCGGGGAATGCTGTTTGTTGGCGATGCCTTGCAAGACTGGTTTGGCAACCTGGATCTGCCGAGTGCGCTCTTCACCGCAGATATGTCCGCGGCGCGTGCGTCCATCCAACGTTTGGCCGCACTGGATTTCGAGACGCTGTGCTTCAGCCACTTCCGGGCGGCCGGCGCCGACGCGCGCTCACGCTTGCGCCGGCTGGCAGACCGGGTAGCCTGAGGCTTGGACCTCAACGCGGCCCTGGCGGCTTGGCTGACCGGCGCCCTCACCAACCTCTCGCTCGTGATCTACGCCGGCGTCGTTCCGCTGGCAGGCGGTGCCGACGGGCCCGTTTGGCGCTGGGTGGTGGTGGAACTCGGCCTTTTCGCGCTGTTCCTGCTCATCGCCGTTTGGTGGATCCGGCTGTTCGTTATGGGCCGCCGCCGGTCGGGCTTGGGCGTGGGCGCGGTCCTGTCGGTGGTCCTTGGTCTGGTCTGGAACTGGTACGGCGTGACAGCCTTCCATGCCGTGGAGCAGGGGGTCCGCCCGCTGGCAGGTTGGGAATGGACGTTCCTCACCTGGGGCCTGCCGCTCACCGTGGCCGGGGTGGTGTTGCCCACGGCGGGCTTCATCACCCAACTTGGCCTTGCCATGGCCCAGGCTGCCGTTGCGCTGCTGCTGGGCGCGCTGCTTTGGGCGAACACCCCGAACCCGTGGTCGAGTGGCCCGGCTCGCCGGCGTCGCTGAGGCGCACCCGTGATCGTCGATTTTCACGTGCATGTGTTCCCACCCGAGATCAAGGCGGACCGTAGCCGGTGGCTGGCGAGCGACGCCACCTTCGCCGAGCTGTATCAGAGCCCCAAAGCGCGCGTAGCCACCGCCGAGGACGTGCTGCGCAGCATGGACACCGCCGGCATCGACATCTCGGTGATGCAGGGCTTCGCTTGGACGGATCCCGAGGCCTGCTGCCGCCACAACGACGTGCTGCTGGAGGCGGCCGCCCGCTACCCTGACCGGCTGGTGGCCTACTGCACCCTCAGCCCCAGCACCAGCGCCGAAGCTGCGGGTGATGAGGCGGAGCGCTGCGTCGCGGCGGGCGGCAGGGGGTTCGGCGAACTGCGCCCCGATGGTCAGGGCTACTCCGGCCGCTGGGAGTGCCTCGCCAAGGTCGCATCAGTCGCCAGCGCGTCCGGAACACCCCTCCTGGTCCACGCCTCGGAGCCGGTTGGCCACCTGTACCCCGGCAAGGGCGCAATGGACCCGGCGGAGTTGATGGCGCTGGTGCGGCACTTCCCCGGCGTGACCTGGGTGCTGGCCCACCTGGGCGGCGGGTTACCGTTCTACGCTGCCATGCCGGAAGTGCGAGAGGCGCTCAGGAACGTCTACGTCGACACTGCGGCGTGGTCGTTGCTCTACGGGCCGCAGGTCTTCGCTGCGTTGTCCGAGACGATGGGTAGCGAACGCATCCTGTTCGCCAGCGATTTCCCCCTGCAAGCCCAGGGCCCATCCGTCGAACGCATGCGGCAGCTGCCGCTGGACTCAATCGCCATCGAAGCGATGCTGGGCGGCAACGCTGGAGCGCTGCTGAGGCGGGGCGATGGCCGGTGATACGCTGCGGTTGTTCGTCGCCCTGCCGATGCCGGAGCCGGTG
>CAXNDA010000010.1:0-15884 GCA_964200875.1 Chloroflexota bacterium
CACCGAAGAACGCCTTGTTCAGCTCCTCCCGATTGATGGCCTTATTCAGCGCCTTGCGCACCTTCACGTCCATCAGCGGACTGCCGGGATACAGCCATTGGCCGGGGTTGCGATTGTCGACGTACAGGCCGTGGAAGCGCAGCCAGGCGCGCTGGGCCGGCTGCGTGCCTTTGATGATGGCCATGCCGCCCTTGATGGCCTGGCCCTGCAGGTCCTCGGCGAGTTGCGCCATGTGCACCTCGCCGGTGAGCAGCGCCGCCAGGCGGGTGGACGCCTCCTTCTGCACCCGGAACTCCAGTTCAGGGAAATCGGGGGTGACGCTCCAGTGCTGGAAGGGCGCCCGCTCGAACACCATGCGGCTGCCCTGCACCCACTCCTTCCACTGGAAGGGCGAGGTGCCGGGCACGGCGGGGTCGGCCACGCTCTTGGGCAGCCCGTTCTTCTCGACGTAGGCCTTGCTCTGCTGGAACACGGTGTTCTCTTGGCTGACGGTGTAGAGCCAGATTGCCAGCGGCTGCGGCAAGGTGTACTCGACCTCGTACTTCCCGAGCGCCTTGGCCCCGCTGAAGTAGGTCTTGTTGGTGGACGTCGATTCGGACGCGAGCTGCACGTCGAGCGAATGCACCGCGTCCTCGGCGGTGTACTCGCCCATGTCGCGGTGGAACTGGGCGCCCTGCCGCAGCTTGAAGCCGATGGCCTTGCCGTCGGCCGCCAGCTTCCATTCGGTGGCGAGGCCGGCGATGTACTTGCCGGTGGCGGGGTCGGTGTGCACCAGATGCTCGTACATGGGACGGATGAGCCAGCTATCGGGCGAGCCGATCTGGTCGCCCCGGTTGGTCTCGGCCCCAGAGCCGGCGCCCGGCACGGCGAACACCAGGCGCTTGACCGTAGGCTCGCCGCCGCCGGGCGTGGGTGGTGTGCCGGTGGGGGCCGGGGCAGGCGAGGTGCAGGCTAGGGTCGCGATGAGCGCAATGAGAGAGAGTGCGAGGGGGGTGAAGCGTTGCATGCGAGTTACTCCTGACGTAGGGCGTTAGGGAAGTGTACAACGCTACGGCACCACCGTCATTGCGAGCCAGCCGCTAGGGTGGCGTGGCAATCGTGAACCGGGCGCGCATCAGGCTCGGCGGGGGGGCTCCCGTCGTTGCGAGGAGGCTCTGCGACGAAGCAACCTCCCTCGGCGTCAAGCGGAGCCTACCAGAGGCGCTTGCCACGCCTCCCGCTAACACCAGGCTCGCCATAACCGGCGCGCGCCCCCCGGCAACTCGTCGTTGCGAGGAGGCCCGGCGACGAAGCAATCTCCCCTCGGCATCAAGCGTCGCCTACCAGAGGCGCATGCCACGCCCGCCTGACGGCTGGCTCGCAAAGACGCCGCACGTCCCCAGCAACTCGTCGTTGCGAGCAGGCCCTGCGACGAAGCAATCCCCCCCCTCAGCACCAAGCGTCGCCTCCGAGAGGGGATTGCCACACCCCGGCCTGACGCCAGGCTCGCAAAGACGACGCGCGCCCCCCGGCAATTCGTCGTTGCGAGGAGGCCCTGCGACGAAGCAATCTCCCCTCGGCATCACGCGTCGCCTCCGAGAGGCGCTTGCCTCGCCCGGCGCGCCTGCTACGGCTTGAAGACGGCGAACACCTTGTCGGAGTTCGAGATCCAGCTTTCGAGGAAGGTGGACTCCGTGGGCTTGCGGTTGAGTTCGGCCATGGCGCCAGCCAGCATGAACCAGTTCAGCAGTTCGTGGTGGCCGCGGTCCTCGGCCTCTTCGATGCTGGTGTTGCGCCAGGTGTCCCAGTCGCCGTCGCGCAGCGCCTGGTAGTACCGCTTGTCGGACTCGACGTCGGGGAACATCAGGCCGTTCTTCGCCACCAGGAACGAGTGGCTCCAACTGCTGGAGGCGACCAGCGCCACCCGCCATGGGCTCTTCTGCATGGCGCGGGCGATGGACTGGCCGACCTGGAAGCAGCGCCAGGGTTGCGGGCCGGGCGGGTCGAATTCGCCAGCCTCGAAGAGCTGGGCGGCCTGCGACGGCGTCATCGGCGAGCCGTGGCTGCCCACTAGGGTGCGTCCGTAGGCGTTCACGGTGAAAGGCAGCACGGGGTAGTCGAAGCCCTTGCGGTCGAAGTCGAGGTAGAGGATGGAGTTGACGAAGGCGTGGCCGAGGCCGCCGTGGGCGTGCAGCGGCTTGTAGCTGTAGGCCACGTCGATGCCGTCGCCCAGCAGCTCGGTGGCCAGGTAGCGGCCGGCCTGCTTGTGGCCGTTCACGTGGAAGGTCTGGTCCTCGGGCTCGTCCCACCAGTTCTGGCCGCGGCGGTTGCCCTTCCAGGGTTGGATATCCACGCCGTCGTAGGCCAGCACCGAGAACGCGGGCACGCAGTCCTCGCGGTAGTTCTCATATTGGTCGTCGCCCCAAATGAGCACCACATCGGGCTTGAAGGCGTCGAGTTCGGCGCGGGCCTTGCGGAAGTGGTGGATCATGTCCTGCCGGTGCTGGTCGCTGTGGGCCAGACCTTCGTCGTTGCTCCACTGCTCGCGCATCGTGGGATGCCAGTTCTGAGGGTCCCGCAGGCGTTCGGGCAGCTTGGGGTCGGCCAGGCTCACCAGCATCCGGTTGGTCAGGTTGCCCTTCACCGTGAGGTTGGGGTAGTGCGTGATGCCAAGACCGAGGATCTCACCCATGGTTGACGCTCCTTCAGTGCCGCCGTTGGCGGGGTGCGTGTGCAGGCTGCCGATGGCCGGTATTGTACGCCGATGGAGGCGTGGTTGCACGCCGGGTGCGCAGCCCTTGTCATGCTGACGCAAGGAAGCATCTGGGGCGGTGGGGCGGCTTCGGGCGCGGTTGCGGGGGGTGGCGTACCACCAGGGCCTTGGTGTTGGGTGGTGCGCCGGCCTGCGGGCTGAAGGCACGCAGCACCTCGGGGTGGCACGCGACTGCGCGTGGGGAGGCGTTGGTGTTAGGTGGGGGCGGTGGGCCCCAACGCCGGGTGCTCCGTGGCCTCGGCATGACACCGGCCCCCGTCCTGTCATGCTGACGCAAGGAAGCATCTGGGGCGGCGGGGCGGCTTCGGGCGCGGTTGCGGGGGGTGGCGTACCACCAGGGCGTTGGTCTTGGGTGGGGGCGGCCCCTCCCCGCCAGATGCCTCGCGGGCCCGGCATGACAGGGAGTGCGCGATTGCCGGCGGTGCGGCCCAGCCAATGCGAGGGACGCCGCGGCCGACGGCTGTGGAGCCGTGGCCTGCCACGTGCTATCATCGGCGCGACTTCGGGCTGCCGCCCGCCACTAAGGAGACTGCTCAATGACGCTCGATTACGTAACCAACGAAGAGGTGGTGCAGGCCGCCCGCAAGAAGCTGTCCCAAGGGCCATGGGACTACCTGGTGGGCGGTTCCGAGAGCGAGACGACGCTCCGCCGCAATCGGCAGGCGTTCGACCGCATCGCCTTCCGGCCGCGGGTCCTGACCGACGTCTCAGACATCGACACCTCCACCGAGTTTCTGGGCCACAAGCTGAAGCTGCCGATTCTGCTGGCGCCGGTCGGCAGCCTGCAGACCTTCCACCCCGACGCCGCGGCCGCCAGCGCCCGCGCCGCCGCCGAGTGCGGCATCATGCACGTCGTCAGTTCGGTCACCGAGCCTGGATTAGAGGCAACGGCGGCGGCGGCCCCCGGCCCCAAGGTGTTCCAGCTCTACATCCGCGGTGATCAGGCGTGGGTCGACGAGCATCTGACCCGCATCAAGGCCGCCGGCTACGTGGCGCTGTGCATCACGGTGGACACCGCGGTCAGCAGCCGGCGGGAGCGGCCGATGCTCACCCGCTACGGCGCTGCCACCGGCCAGCCCTCGGCCCGCACCGGCATTGCGAACGCCGCTGGAGTCACCTGGGACACGGTGATGGGCTACAAGCAGCAGATCGGCCTGCCGCTGATGCTCAAGGGCATCGGTACCGCCGAGGACGCACAGATCGCCGTGGACCGCGGCGTCGACGTCATCTGGGTATCGAACCACGGCGGACGGCAGCTCGATCACAGCCTGGGGTCGATGGACGTGCTGCCGGAGATCGTGAAGGTGGCGAAGGGCAAGGCCAAGATTGTGGTGGACGGCGGGGTGAACCGCGGCAGCGACGTGCTGAAGGCGCTGGCCATGGGCGCCGACGTGGTGGCGTGCGGCCGGATGCAGGCCTACGGGCTGGCGGCGGCCGGCGCTGAGGGCGTGTGCCACGTGCTGGAGATTATGGAAGGCGAGATGCGGTCGGCGATGGGGCTGATGGGGGTGAGCAAGCTGAGCCAGCTCAACGCCAGCTACGTGACGCCTGCCGAGCCGGTGCTGCTGTCGCACGAGCAGAGCGCGTGGGTGAACATGCCGGGCGGGCGAATTGGGTAGGGGTGGCGAGGACTATGGGGAGGATCCTATGGCCACGCCTGTAATCGGACAGCCCCCGGAAATTCGGCGCGCTGCCACCATCATCGGCTTTTGGGGAGCCCTTGCCATTGGCGAGGTGGCGCTGTCGTTCAATGGCACATTGGACTTTCGTGCCCAGGTTCGCCCTATCCTCACCGGCCTTACTGCGCTGTACGTCGCTTGGGGGCTGATGAATCTCAAGGGCTGGGCATGGTGGATGAGCATGCTGGTAATTGGCTGGCGGGTCATCCTCGGTAGCTTAGCGTTCATGGTTCTCGGCGTCCTGACCGTGATGAACCCGGACGCCGCCAGCAATGTCTTAGCACGTGAGGGGTTTGCACTCCGAATGGTAGAGGCAGCCGTCTCGTTCATCACGCTGGGCTACGCGACCTTCCTGCTTTGGCGTCCGGCAACGCGAGCACATTTCCGTAACGCTCCTCGATGGGGTATGGGGAAGCGAGTTCAAGGCGGGGACGGGGCCACCGAGTCGGAGTCGTAGACTTCGGCCCTGTTATACTTTCAGAAAGTATGACTTTAGGAAATGCTATGCCAGACCGCAAGTTGGTTCGGGTGCAGGAGAAGGGGCAGGTCACACTTCCGACCGCGCTGCGGAAACACCTGGGGATCAAGAAGGGTGACCTGGTAGCGATTACCGAGACCCCCGACGGCATCCTCATCACCCCGCAGGAGGTCATAGCCATGCGTGCGCTCGATCGCATCGGCGAAGCGCTGCGTGAGCGCGGCCTCACGCTGGAGGAGCTGATCGAGTCAGGGCGGGAGGAGCGAGGGAAGCTCATCGAAGAGCGCTATGGTCTCAGCGCAGGGACCTAAGCTCCGGGTGTTTGTGGACTCAAGCGTTCTGATGGCGGCGGCGATCTCTGGCAACGGGTCGGCCAGGGATCTCGTCCAGGCTGCATTCGATGGTCACATCGACCTGTGGGTGTCTCCCCTTGTCATCGAGGAGTGCACGCGCAATCTCGCGAAGAAGGCCCCACTGGCGCTTGGCGTGCTCACCGCATTCCTCTCTGATCTGCCCGTGAGCTTGGCCGATCCTGAGCGAACCCTGGTTGAGCGAGCGGCTGCGCTCGTGGAACTGAAGGACGCCGCGATAGTAGCCGGAGCGATGCAAGCGGAGGCCCCAGTACTGGAAAGTTATGATCGCCGACATCTCCTCAGCCAGGCGGAACTCATTGAGCGAGAATTCGGCGTTCGGGTCATGACTCCCGACGCCATCCTGAAGACAGTCTCTTAGCTACCTGACGCCCGCCGAGCCGGTGCTGCTCTCGCACGAGCAGAGCACGTGGGTGAACATGCCAGGCGGCCGGATCGGGTAGGCGGGCCAGCTGGGAATTGAGGTCGGAGGCCGGGCGCAGCGCGCCCGGCCCTTCTGATACTCGCAACCCGTGCGGCATTGCGAGAACACCAAGGCAGTTGCTACGCTGAGCGCGTCATGAGACAGCCCTTCACGGGCTTCACGAGAAAGAGAGAGAGCGCCAGTGGCACACCTGTGGGCACCACTCAAATACTTCTGGGCAAGCGTGTTTATCGCCTGTCTGCTAGGCGTGGGGGTGAATGCGCTATGGCAGCCGCTGCCGGCCGACGCCCAAGCAAACATTCTTGCCAATGCCGTTTGGATCGCGCTCGGTTTGGCCGGCCTCCTCTCACTGACCGGCATAGCCTGGTGGGCCGACCGTGGCCGACGCCTGAGGGAGGCCTTCGCTCTGCTCACCCCCGCGACGGAGCTGAAGCCAGAGGCCGTGGGGCTGACCACCGCCAAGGTCGGCGACGAGATTCGGGGAACGGAGCGGCCCTACTACCAGGAGGGCTACCAGCCACGCATGGCCGTCCGCCACGAAGCGGCAGGCGCATCGTCGCCTGACCGGCGGTACACCGAGGAGGACCTGAGGGAGGAACTCCGCAAGGGTCAGGGGTTCATTCTGATGGGGCAACCCTTAGAGGGGAAGACGCGCACCTTGTACGAAGTGGTGCGGGGACTTGGCGATGTTGTAGTAGTGCAGCCCCACAAGGAGCCGTACAAGACCGACGGGCCCTTCGCACTTCTCGCAGGTAAGGATGTGGTCATCCTTTTGAACGAGTTGTCGGACTTTGGCGGCTACGACCTCAAGGATTTTCAGACACGCATCGAGAAGCAAGCGCGCACCGTGGCGATTGCCGGCAGTTGCCGCGATGGCGCTGACCTGACACCCATCCGGCAGCTCGGGTCGCCGCTCCAGCGGTTCTACGATGAAGTTCCCCTGAAACTCAGCTTGGAGGTACCGCAGGTCGAGGCAAAGCAAGCGCTGTTCAGCCAGCTCACCGGTGGGTTAGGCGGGTTCGACCCAGATGTACCAACGCTTGGGATGATAGTGCTGAAGGGCCGACTGAATGATATGGAGACGCGGTGGCGCGAACTTGGCTATGACCCGCGAGGGATCATGCAAGCGATCCTACTACTCCAGACGGGTGGCGTCTCCCCTTTCACCTATCAACGCGTGAAGGGAGTGCTGAAAAGACCAGCCGAACTAGGGTTTGGGTTTGACGCTCATGATCGGTTCAACCAGGGCGTGGCAGTGCTCATCGACAACCACTTTTTGCGAGCCTCTGTAGGCGGGGAACACGATGTGGCTGAGCCGGAGCCGATGTACCTGAGTAGAGTGGTTACATACGTACGGGGGCGGTCACCAACGGACGACCTCTCACTATTGAATGACATCCTGATTAGTGTTAACGATGCTGAGGGCCTGTCTAGCTTAGGCCACACTGTCATGGCACTGGGGAGATACGCCGCCGCTGTGGATGCTTTCGATCATGCACTCCGCTTGGGGCTGCGTCGACCCAGCGGTGCTGACATCGGTCGACGGCAAGCGCTTGTCGGGCTAGGACGTAATGCCGAGGCTTTAGACGGCTATGATCACCCTTTGAAGCAGCCCATTTCAAGGCAGCTTCCGCGTAAGAATCGGGTGGTTGACAATCCTATGGACTTTGATGGATTGTACGAACTCCCTCAAGAATCGAGGGCGGACGCGTACTATGACTGGCAACTAGAGCATACGGATAAAGGCGCATACCACTCCGCACTTGTCAAGAAGAGTCGTGGTGATGTTCTGGGGGCCGTTAGCGATCTACGCCGTATCGGGAGAACCCCATTGAACTATGCCCTACTCCACGCCGAACCATGGACAGCGCTGCAGGGGGTCCCCGAGTTCGACGCGCTGGTAATAGAGATGCGACCATTTAACCTGAGCATATAGTTAGCCGCTCGTCGCAACGTTCAGCCCGGTGTCTAAGCTTCCCACCGATACTGGAAGTATCCAATGGCGAAACCGGTGGGCGTGTTCGGGGTGGGGCACAATCCGGTGACGCCGGGGTTCCTGGGGAACACGAGGACCGCCCGGCTGGAGGTGAAGGCGCTGCAGGCTCGCTACGCCGACACCCGGGAGCAGCTGGCCGCCGTCCGGCCCGATGTCGTGCTGGCGGTGTGCAGCGACCACCTGAACCGGTGGTCGACCGTCAACATGCCGGCGCGCCGGAGGCGTTCCAGCGGGAGCCGCTGGCCTTAGCAGACTGCGGATATCAGCTGCCAAGAGCGGCACGTGAGGACTCTGTGCCGTTCCAGTTGGCACAAGCTAGTCCAGTGTTAATGTGAAGAGGCCCGAGGTCTTCACCGCGGGCCCCTTTCGATTCCCGTTCTCGGCGCGCTACACCTCGCGGTATTCGCCCTCCACCGTGTCGTCAGGCTTCTTGCCGCCTGGGGTGGCGTCATCGCCTGCGGCGCCCGCCTGCTGGTAGACCGCAGCGCCGACCTTCTGCAACGCCTCGTTCAGCGCCTCTACCGCGTTGTTGATGGCGGCGGTGTCGGTGCCGGCCAGCGCTTCGCGCACGGCCTTCACCTTCTCCTCGACCTCGGCCTTCAGCTCGGCGCTGATCTTGTCCTCGTTCTCCTTCAGCGTGCGCTCGGCCTGGTATGCCAGCGAATCGGCGGTGTTGCGGGTCTCCACCTCTTGACGGCGGACGGCGTCTTCGCCCGCGAACCGCTCAGCGTCGCGCTGCATCTTCTCCACTTCATCCTTGCTGAGGCCGGAAGAGGGCTGAATGGTGATGCGCTGCTCGCGCCCCGTGCCCTTATCGGCCGCCCGCACCGACACGATACCGTTGGCGTCGAGGTCGAAGCTGACCTCAATCTGCGGCAGGCCGCGCGGGGCCGGCAGAATACCGTCGAGAATGAATTTTCCCAGGCTCTTGTTGTCGGCGGCCATCGCGCGCTCGCCCTGCAGCACGTGAATCTCCACGCTGCTCTGGCTATCGGCCGCGGTACTGAAGGTCTGGCTCTTGGAGGTCGGGATGGTGGTGTTGCGCGGAATCACCGGCGTCGACACGCCGCCCAGCGTCTCGATGCCCAGGGTCAGCGGGGTGACGTCCAGCAACAGCACGTCCTGCACATCGCCCTTCAGCACGCCGGCTTGGATGGCGGCGCCGATGGCCACCACCTCGTCGGGGTTCACCCCCTTGTGGGGCTCCCGCCCGAAGAGCTGCTTCACCTTCTCCTGCACCAGCGGCATGCGGGTCATGCCACCCACCAGCACCACCTCGTTGACCTGACCTGCGCTTACGCCGGCATCTTTGAGGCACTGCTGCACCGGGCCCACGCTGCGGTCCACCAGGTCCATCACCAACTGCTCCAGCTTCGACCGGGTCATGTTGATGACCAGGTGCTTGGGCCCAGCGGCGTCGGCCGTGATGAACGGCAGGTTCACCTCGGTGGAGGCGGTACTCGATAGCTCGATCTTCGCCTTCTCCGCGGCCTCTTTCAGCCGTTGCAGCGCCGTGCGGTCGCTCCGCAGGTCGATGCCCTGGTCCTTCTTGAACTCGTCGCATAGCCAGTCGATGATCTTCTGGTCGAAGTCGTCACCGCCCAGGTGCGTGTCGCCGTTGGTCGCCTTCACCTGGAAGGTGCCTTCACCCAACTCCAGCACCGAAATGTCGAAGGTGCCGCCGCCCAGGTCGTACACGGCGATGATCTCGTCCTGCTGCTTATCCAGGCCATAGGCCAACGCCGCTGCGGTCGGCTCGTTGATGATGCGCAGCACCTCAAGCCCGGCGATCTTGCCGGCGTCGCGGGTGGCCTGGCGCTGGGCGTCGTTGAAGTAGGCGGGCACCGTGATCACCGCTTCGGTAACCGGCTCGCCCAGGTAGGCTTCGGCGTCAGTCTTCAGCTTCTGCAGAATCATGGCCGAAGCCTCGGGCGGCGAGTACTCTTTGCCTTGCAAGGTCACTCGGGCGTCGCCGTTGGCCGATGCCGACACGCCGTAGGAAAGCAGCTTGAGGTCGGCCTGTACCGACGCATCGTTCAGCTTCTTGCCCATCAGGCGCTTGACGGAATAGATGGTGTTGTCGGGGTTGGTAATGGACTGGCGTTTGGCGATCTGGCCCACCAAGCGCTCGCCGGTTTTCGACACCGCGATGACCGATGGCGTGGTGCGGGCCCCTTCGCTGTTGGCGATGACCGTGGGCTCGCCGCCTTCCATGACGGCAACGCAGCTGTTGGTCGTGCCCAGGTCAATGCCGATGACTTTACCCATGTGTGTGTCTCCTCACTGAAACTCGTTGGCTGTACATTGCGGTTCGTGCTGCTGCTAATCGGGCGGTGGCGAGCCTCCGTTGGGGGGCACGTCTTTGGTTGCGAACGGCTGGGTGCCCAAAACCTGCAACGCCGCATTCGTGAGCAACCGCAGGCGATGCAACTGGTCTCTGGCCGGCAACTCGCTGTTGAGCGTGCGCTCGGCCTCGCGGATGACCGAGGCCACCTGCAACGCGAGCTGAACCCCAGAGAGGTTGAGCCCCAGATCATCCACCAGGTGTTTGATCAGTTGCAGCCGAGAGATATCCTCCTCCGAGTAGAGGCGCAACATCCCGCCGGTGCGGTCAGGAGTCAGAAAGCCGGCGCGCTCGTACTTGCGCAGCGTCTGCGGGTGCATTTCCAGCAGCCGCGCCGCCACACTAATGATATAGACCCCGCGTTGCTGGTTCAGCACAGCCACTCCTCGCTGCTTGGCCACCACGTGACCCACCGTTCACGCTTACTACAGAAACTATACCAACTCGGACGCAGTATGGCAATCTATGCTGTGTAACAGATATAGCATCATACTGTAGGGTGGTTATTGACATGATTTGTATCAAGCTATATACTCTCTTTCAAGTGGCTAGGGTAGCCACGATGTAGCACAAGGAGGAGCGACATGGCACTCACCCGTTGGGACCCGTTCTACAGCTTTCCGAGCGTCGACCGCATGTTCGACGAGTTCTTCACCCGGGCTCGCCGGCCGCTGGCAGGCGATGGCGTGTCCGGCGTCCTGCCCCTTGATGTGTATGAGAACAAGGACGAGCTGGTGGTGAAAGCCCACCTGCCGGGCGCCGAGCCCAAGGACGTGTCGGTGCACGTGGAGCGCGGCGCCCTCACCATCCAGGCGCACGTCGGCGGAGAAGCCGAGCAGGAGGCCGACCAGGACCACCGTTGGCACACCCGCGAGGTGTGGCGCGGCGACGTCAGCCGCACCGTGACGCTGCCTGGCGTGGTCGACGCCGACAAGGCCACGGCCAGCTTCAAGAACGGCGTGCTGGTACTGCGGGTGCCCAAGGCCGAAACCGCCAAGCCCCGCCAGATTCCGGTACACGCCGGAGACTAACCGCAGCGCCGGCCGGCCGGCAGCACGTGAGGAGGTAGCACGATGTGGGTAACCAAAGGGTGTCCGCGTTGCAGCGGTGACCTGTACCAAGAACGCCTGCTGGGTGAACGGGAGGTGCGCTGCCTCCAGTGCGGTTATGGTCTCAAGCCGCAGGAGATCGCCGCAATCGTAACGGCGCGGGCCGGCCGTAAGGCGCCGCGCAGCGCTGCCCGGCCCGCTGCGGCGCTGTGGGCCGCCTGACCGGCGGCCGCAAGACCCGCAAAGATCAGGGCCGGAGGACGATGCCTCCGGCCCTGATCTTTGCTGCTTCTGCCGCGGAAGCTTAGGCCGCCACCGCATCGGCGGCGGTTCGCGGCGGTTCGCCACCCCAGATCAGTGCCCGCGCCAGCACCGCCTGCGCTTCCCGCTGCCCAGCCGTGAACTCCACGCTCACCCGGTGCTGCTCGGCCTTGCCCAGCAGTTGCACGTTGCACGCCATCGACACCGTTTGGTTCGGCAGGTGGATGGTCAGCGTGCTGGCGCCGCCCTCGGACACCCAATCGAGCGGCGCCAACGCCAGTGAGACGGCCGCGCCCGTCACCGAGAGATTCGTGACCTGGGCCGGCACGCCGTTGAGGTCGCCCGGCAGGTTCACCATGAACCGCTCCCCGGCCCGAATCTCGGTAGCGTACCGGGAAGAATGAATCCGCAGCGAAGCCTGAAGCAGCAGGCCGGTGTTCAGCAAGGAAAAGATTGCTGCCCCCACCACCGGCGCAAGGTCTGCATAGGGCCGTGCCACAATGCCGGCCAGCACAAAGCCACACCACAGCAGAGCGCCACCGTTCACACCAATGAGGCCCGTCAGCAGCACCGGTACGGGAATACGGGCGCGCCGCGCCCCCAACTTGCCCTTCGGCGTCACGCTGAACTTACCGACCTTGGAGAACACCAGCGCCTTGATGGCCGGCAGCACCGCGGGCATGCGCACCACCTCGAACATCAGCGACACCAGGGGCGGGAACAGTCCCCGCGCCAAACTGCGCATGGCCAGCAACTGAATGGCCAGCACCGCCAGGAAGGCAGGCACGTACACCTCGGCCGGAGCATTGATCGGCGAAGCCCCCGTCAACAGCACCATAGGCGGGATCAACATAAACAGCAGGGTCCGCACCGAGTCGAACCAGCCGAACAGGGTGGTGAAGAACGCCAGCCGCTGGCCGAAGCTGAACCCGGGCGCCAGCAAGGGATTGCACAACCGCAGCACCTGCATGGCGCCCATGGCCCAACGGTTGCGTTGCAGCATATACTGGCCGGCGTCGCTGGGCGCGAGCCCTCTGGCCAACACCTCGTTGTGGTACACCGCCTTCCAGCCACGCTGGTTCAGCCTCATGGTCGAGAAGATGTCTTCGGTCACCGACTGAGTCGGTACGCCGCCAATGTCGTGCAGCGCAGCCACCCGCACCACCGCCGACGTGCCGCACCAGAACGCGGCGCCCCAGTGGTTCTTGGCGGGTGCGATGGCCCGATAGAACACCGCCTCCTCGTTGTAGATGGCCTGCCCCACCTTCGACGCGTGCTCGAACGACTCGAGGTTGTAGAAGTCTTGCGGGGTCTGCACCACCGCCACCGTGGGATCCTGGAAGTAGCCAATCGTCTCGCGCAGGAACCCCGGGCCAGGCACGTGGTCGGCGTCCACAATGCCCACAAGGTCGGCGTTCACCACGCTCAGGGCGTAGTTCAAGTTGCCCGCCTTGGCGTGGACGTTGTCCGGCCGCGCCAGGTAATTCACCCCAAGGGCCGCCGCCAACTCCCGCACCCACTCGCGCCGGCCGTCGTCGAGCACCCACGTCTCGTGGGGCAGCTCCACCGCGACAGCCCCAGCGACCGTGGGCAGCAACACGTCCTCGGGTTCGTTGTACGTGGGAATCAGTATCGCCAGCCGGTGGCTATCCGCCGATGCGGCCTCGGCCCGCTTCGGCCGCACGTCACGGTCCCAGAGCGCCAGCGTGAACAGCACCAGACCCACGCCGGTGTGAACCTCGGCCGCCATCAGCGGCAGCGCTACGTACCAAACCGAAAGGTCTACGGTGGCAACGGCACGCCATACCAGGTAACACCAAGAAACGGCGATCGCGAGCATACCGAGCGTTCGAATGCGCCGCTTAAAGGACGCCGGTTCGGGGGGCGGTAACGCGCCGGCGGTGAACACCGGCAAGGGCGGAATGGTAGCGGGTAGCGTAACGGGGTGGTTCATAATGAGTCCTTTGTTTCCGTTACTTACTTTCGCCAGGAATCCAGCAGATGAAAGGGGCTAGTGCGCGCTCCGGCCCCGGCCCGCCCCGGCCGAGCGACACAAGATGACCCGCACCCGCCGTACGGCTGCGCCTGTGCCGAGGGCAGATCCGAGACCCGTGCACCTTGCCCGCCTTGCGGCGCGGCTGGCGGGGCGCTTATGATGCCTGAGGCGCTCCCAGGAGGGTAACCATGACCACGCAAAACAGCCGGGTTCGTGTCGAGGTCTATTCCGACTACATATGACCCTGGTGTTATATCGGTCTGGATCGGATCGAACGCTTGCAGAAGGAATACGACGTTGATGTGGAGTGGAAGGCCTTCGACCTGAGGCCGGACACCCCGCCCCAAGGCATGCCCCGCAAGGAACGCCCCGGCCAGTCCCCCGCCGGCCAACCGGTCGATGGCCACCTGGGTGACCTGGCACGCGAAGCCGGCCTCACCATGCTTCGTGCCCCGTTCACCCCCTACACCCGGCCCGCAATGCAGGCCTGTGAGTACGCCAAGACCGTGGGGAAGTTCGACGAGCTGCACCTGGGCCTGTTCAAGGCCTACTGGGAGCGCGGGGCAAACCTGGGCGACATGGCCGTGCTCAAGCAAGAGGCCGCGGCCGCCGGACTGGATGCCGACGCCATGGAGCAGGCGCTGGCCACCGGCGTGTTCGCCGAGCAGGTGCAGGAGCAGGTGGACTTCGCCCATCGCGTCGGTATCACCGGCATCCCGGCGTTTATTGTGGATGGCCGCTATCTGTTGGTGGGCGCGCAGCCTTACGACACCTTCAAGCAGGTGATGGCCCGGGTACTCGAAGAGCGCCAGGCAGCCTTGGGCGAGGGATAACTTTCGAAGGACGAGGCAGACCGGAGGGCCCGTGAGGGCCCTTCTCTGCTGTAGGAGCACCGTGGCATATGGGACGCATTGAGAGCACCTTCGAGCAACTGAAGCGGGACGGTCGCACCGGCCTGGTGATGTACCTCTCCGTCGGCTTCCCCAATCTGGCGGAGACGCCGGCCTTGGTGGAGGCAGCAATCGCGGGCGGCGCCTCGATCATCGAGCTTGGCGTCCCCTTCAGCGACCCGCTGGCCGACGGCGCAACCATTCAGCGGGCGAATCAGGTGGCACTGGAGCACGGCGTGACGATGACCGACTGCATCGCCCTCGCCCGGCAGTTGCGTGCCCACGGTGTTACGACACCGCTGGTGCTGATGGGCTACTACAACACCTGGCTGAACTACGGCCTGGAGCGCTGGTGCGCCGATGCCGCAGCGGCCGGCGTCGACGGTGCGATCATCGTGGACCTTCCCCCCGAGGAGGCGGCCGCCGCACTCGCCGCGACCCGCGCCAAAAGCCTCGACCTGGTGTTCTTGCTGGCCCCCACCAGCGGCGACGAGCGGATCGCCGCCGTCGGTAAGCTGGCCAGCGGCTTCATCTACTGCGTCAGCCTCGCCGGCGTCACCGGCGCTCGCAGCGAGCTACCGGCCACGCTGCCCGAGTTCCTCGCTACTGTGCGCCGCCACACCACGCTGCCGCTGGCGGTCGGGTTCGGCATCTCGCAGGCCGAGCACGTGACCGCCGTCGGCAAGCTGGCCGAGGCGGCAGTGGTCGGCAGCGCCCTCACCCAGGTGATCGAGCAGGCGCCCGAGGGTGGACGCGCCGCGGCCGTGCGGGCGTTCGTGGCGGGCCTGCGGGGCTAGCCCCCGGCCCCCGTCGTTGCGAGGAGGCCCTGCGACGAAGCAATCTCCCCTCGGCATCACGCGTCGCCTACGAAAAGCGCCTCCCACCCCCCCAAACACCAGGCTCACAATAACGATGCACGGTCTCCGGACCCCCGTCGTTGCGAGGAGGCCCTGCGACGAAGCAATCTCCCCCCGGCGCCAAGCGTCGCCTACGAAAGGCCCTTGCCACGCCTGCCCGACGACTGGCTCGCAACGACGGCGTGCGGCCCGGGCCCCCGTCATTGCGAGGAGGCCCTGCGACGAAGCAATCTCCCCTCGGCATCACGCGTCGCCTACGAAAGCCGCCTCCCACACCCCCTTAACACCAGGCCGCCATAACGATGCCTGTCCCGGGCCGGGCCCCCGTCGTTGCGAGCAGCCGGAGGCGCACGAAGCAATCCCCCCTCGGCATCAAGCGGCGCCAACGGCAGGGGGTTCCAGGCGGAACCAACAGGACACTAAAAAACGCGGTCGCCAGCCCCATCGGCGGCCGGCACGCACCGCGAGGAGTTGGCTGTGGACACACGGGAGTACTACGTCTACATCATGACAAACCCTGTGCACACGGTCCTCTACACGGGGATGACCAGCGACCTAGTGCAGCGAGTGCACCAGCATCGCAGCAAGACCGTGGAGAGCTTCACGAAACGCTATAACATTGTCCAGCTCGTGTACTACGAGACCTGGGCCACAGCGTACGATGCCATCACACGGGAGAAGCAGATCAAGGCTGGCTCCAGGCAGAAAAAGATCGACCTGGTGTACCGCATGAACCCCGGGTGGGTCGATCTCTATGACTCGCTGACGTAGGGTCTTGCGGCCAGTC
>CAXNDA010000011.1:0-15603 GCA_964200875.1 Chloroflexota bacterium
TTCGCCAAAACGGAAGGTCACGCCCTCCTCCCGCATGTGGTACATCAATGCTTCCAGAATCTCGTGGTCCAGAAACTCCAGGATGGTGGAGCGCTTGTCCACCACGGTTACCTTGCTGCCCAGCGCCGCGAAGATGCAGGCGTACTCAACGCCGATGATGCCAGCGCCCGCCACGGTCAGGGTGCGGGGAATGTCGTTCAGGCTGTAGACGCCATCGGCGTCGATGATCGTCGTGCCGTTGATGGGGATGCGCGCGGTATGGGCCGGCTTGGTCCCCGACGCTATCACGATGTTCGCGGCCTCCAGCACATCTTCGTCGCCATTGGGCAGGCGCACGCTCAAATGGGTTGGGTCTATGAACGAGGCTTCCCCGTGGCGCAGATCGACGCCGTTGCGGGCGAACTGCGCCATCAGCACGTCAACCTCGTTGTGCACCACCTGATCACACCGGAACAACAGGTCGGCCACGGTGATGTTCGGTTTCACCTGGTAGCTCAGGCCGTAGATGCCACGCTGGCGGAACCCGGTAAGATAGAGCACCGCCTCGCGCAGCGTCTTGCTGGGAATCGTGCCGGTGTGGACGGACACACCTCCCACCGGCCCACGGGCGTCGATGGCGACAACGCGTTTACGCAGCTTGGCAGCCTGCATGGCTGCTCGATGTCCCGCGGGGCCAGTGCCGATGACGGCAAGGTCATACATGCGTACGCCATACTCCTTGGAGGGCCCCTTAGGCCGGCCCGTCTTTATCGTATCCCGCGCGCTCAACAACGTCATGCCGTGCTCCTGTTTTGGGGAGGCCCCTCACGTTTCGCTTGTCGCGTGAATGCCTCACCTTGCTATAATCGACGGGTGCACGTAACCTCTAGCGTGTGTTGGTGTTTTCCTGAGTATGTACACTCTTAGGCCGTGAGGCTGGAGAGGTTAAGGTAAGAACATGACGAAGCATGTCGTCTTCGTGCAACCCAAGTCCACCGGCGGAAACTTCGAGTACGTGGCCATACCCCGCCAAGGGATGACCTTTCTTTCCGCAGCACTGAAACAATACGTGGAGCGGGGGAACCAAAGCGGCGAGCGCATCGTCAACTGGACGTACGAGACCCGCATCTGGTTCGAGGACAAGGTCGGCGAGCTGGATCCTGAGAAGGACTTGGATGGCGTCGACATCCTCTGCATGAGCGGACTGATCAACGAGATCCCGCGGGCGTACGCACTGACAAGAGCAGCCCGCAAAGCGCATCCCAACCTGAAGATCATGGGCGGCGGCCCCCATATGGGCTTCCTGTACGACGAGGCCTTCGAGCACGGCGAGTTCGACGTCATCGTGCAGCATGAGGGCGAGGATGTCATCGGCCCGCTTGCCGACATCCTGCTGCATTTCCCGGCCGACCGCGTGAACGCCGAGCCGCACAAGGTCGGCGGCATCGCCTACCGGGACGGCGTAGGCAACACGCTGACACCGAAGCGTCGCACCATTCCGTCGGACTTCGTGGAACTCCCGGATTACCGGGCAGTGGTGGGCCTCTCCCCGGCGTCGCCCTGGGCAGCAGGCGTGCTGGAGACGGTGCGCGGCTGTACTGAAAATTGTAGCTACTGCGAAGTCATCAAGCAGTTCTTGGGCTACCGGATGGTGGGCCGCGAGGTCGAGTGGAAGCGGCTGGAGCAGCTCCAGCAACTGGCAGACGAGGGGTTGATTATTCGTTCCCCCACCGATGGCCGGTTCGCCGTGTTCGTCACCGACGACCTGCATCCGCCCCCTTCCCGTGCCACCAAGTTCCACCAGGAGCGTCTCGAACGCGCTCGGTCCTGGAAGGGCCGGACCGACGGCATGTGGATGGTCTGCCAGACCCGCACCGAGTTAGGTGATTCGCCGGAGTTGGCGGAGACCCTGCGCGATATTGGTATGGAGATGCTCTACCTGGGTGTGGAGTCGAACAACGCCGAGAACCTGAACGCGGTCAAGAAGCGACAAGATCCGAACGACGTCGATCGCAACCTGCGCACCCTGCAGGCCATGGGCTTCACCAATGTCGCGATGACCATTATCGGCCTGCCCTTCGACACCGAGGAGAAGATTCTGGCGATGGCGGATTGGGCGCTAGAGGTAAGCCGCTACCAGACGGCGAACCTGCTCACACCGCTGCCCGCCACCATCAACTGGGACCTGCTGAAACCGCTCGACGAGGACGGTTCGCTGCTGCCGCCGGGCAAAATCCGGCCGTACCACATGTACAACGGCAAGCGCTTGGTGCACTACGACAAGCGGTGGACCATGCAGGAGTCCGAAGAACTGTACCGGAAGTACACCGATCGCCTGCGACCGGTTGACCGGCTGTACCAGCGCATCTTCCAGATGATCGAGCGCCGCGCCCGTCAGGGGCAGGGTGCCGTGCCGCAGAAGATCGTGCGCCCCGAGGCCATGGTCGGCGCCTAGCCCACGTTACCGAACCCACCGGCTGGCCCCGATCCTCGGGGCCAGCGGTCTATCTAACTGCACCCTCAAGGAGGCAGGCGTTCATGCCACATCGCGTCGTTGTCACCGGTATCGGCACCGTGAACCCGTTGGCGCTCGACACCGCCGGCACTTGGGCAGCAATGCTCGCCGGTAAGTCAGGTATCGCTCCGATCACCGCGTTCGACACCACGGGATTCGACACCACGATTGCCGGCGAGGTGAAGGGCTTCGACCCCGCCAACTACATGGACCGCAAAGAGGCCCGCCGCACCGACCGCTTCTCCCACTTCGCCATCGCCGCCGCTCGAGAGGCGCTGAGCCAGGCGCAGTTCACTATCGACGCAAGCAACGCTGCGGACGTGGGCGTGATGATCGGCTCCGGCATCGGCGGCATTCTGACGCTGGAGGAGCAGATTCACGTGCTGCGGGACAAGGGCCCCGGCAGGGTGAGCCCCTTCATTGTGCCTGCGATGATTGCCAACGCCGCGGGGGGCATCGTGTCGATTCTGACCGGCGCCCAGGGTCCGATGTTCGCCATCGTCTCGGCGTGCTCCAGCGGAGCCGACGCCCTCGGCGAGTCCTTCGAGATCATCCGCCGCGGTGATGCGACTGCCATGCTGGCCGGCGGTACCGAAGCCGCCGTTTCGCCCATCAGTATCGCGGGGTTTAACGCCGCTCGTGCGCTCTCCACCCGCAACGACGACCCGCAGGGGGCCTCTCGCCCCTTCGACAGCGAACGCAACGGCTTTGTGATGAGCGAGGGCGCCGCCATCCTGTTTCTGGAGGAGTTGGAGGCGGCCAAGGCGCGGGGAGCGACCATCATCGCCGAAATGGTCGGCTACGGGGCCACCGCAGACGCTCATCACATGACCGCGCCCTTGGAAGATGGCTCTGGTGGCGTGCGGGCCATGCGGCGGGCCATGGAGAAGGGTGGCATCGCCCCCGCTGGCGTCAGCTATATCAACGCCCACGGCACCTCCACCAAGCTGAACGACAAGACCGAGACGCTGGTCATCAAGACCGTTCTCGGCGAGCACGCCGCCACCACACCCATTAGTTCCACCAAGAGCATGGTGGGCCACATGATCGCCGGCGCCGGCGCTATTGAGGCTGCAGTTTGCGCGCTGGCGATCCGCGACGGCATGGTGCCCCCTACCATCAACTACCGCACGCCCGATCCGGAGTGCGACCTGGACTACGTACCGAATCAGGCGCGCAAGGTGGCGGTGGACGTGGCGCTCAGCAATTCGCTCGGCTTCGGCGGTCACAACTCCTGCCTCGCTTTCCGCAAGTACCGGGAGTAGAAACGCTGGCCTCTTGGGCTCGGTTCTGGGCTCACGCAAGTCTCCAGGTTGGGCACTTTCGACCTGTCACCGGGCGCAACTAGATGAAGGTTCTTTATCGCAGTAACCACTTGCGTCGATGCAACGAAGAGGTGTCCTTTGCCACTCGGACGTGGGGCCCTGTGACCGGTCGGTTGTACCGGCGACGCGTACAGGCGATGATGGACGCGACAACGTTCGAGGACTTGTTCACACTGCGGGCGTTACGGCTGCATCCGCTGCATGGTGATCGGGCCGGTTTCTTTGCGGTCGACCTCGGCCCACAGCGGCGCTTGGTCATCAGCCGGTCTGATGATTCCATCATGGTCGAGGAGGTAAGCAACCATTATGACGACTGAAGTGTTCGAGAGCGGCCCGGTCGATTCGCCCGTACATCCGGGGGAGATCCTGGGTGAGGAACTGGAAGCCCGCGGCCTCTCGCCCCGAGAGCTTGCGTTGCAGATGGGGCGCCCACCCAGATCCATCGTAGAAATAGTCCGCTGCAGAAGGGCCATATCCCCTGCCACAGCCCTAGACTTAGAACGGGTGCTTGGCGTGCCCGCCCGACTGTGGATGAACCTCCAGGCGTCCTATAGCCTCGACTTGGCAAGACTCCGGCGCGAGAACACCGCTTGAGGCACTGTCGCTGGCCCTGGCTTGGTGCCCCCTCCCTAAGGCCCCGGATACTCGCCTTCGCCCAAAGCCACGCAGCCCGACACGAGCAGGCACTCTAGCATGCCACCCTACCGCTGGCAACTCGCACCCGCCATCACCGCCGAGGCGCGCGCCGCGCTCGGTGACTTTCACCCACTGATCGCCCAGATCATGGTGAACCGCGGCCTCACCGAGCGCGTGCAGGCGCTGAGCTTCATCACTAAGGGCGAAGGGCCGACCTACGACCCGTTCCAGCTTCCCGATATGGGCGCCGCGGTGGACCGGCTGCAGCACGCCATCAAGCACCAGGAGCCGGTGGTGGTCTACGGCGACTTCGACGCTGACGGCATTACCGGCACCGCACTGCTGGTGCAGGGGCTGCGCCGCCTTGGTGCGACGGTATCGCCATACATCCCTCACCGCGAGACCGAGGGCTACGGCGTCAACACGGGCGCGCTCGACCGGTTTCGGGCCGAGGACGCCAAAGTGGTGGTCTCGGTGGACACCGGCACCAGCGCCGTGGCGGAGATGGCCCACGCCGAGTTCCTGGGGCTCGACACCATTGTGCTGGACCATCACGCGATCCCACCGGAACTCCCCAAAACGATTGCGCTGGTCAACCCCTATCGTGCCGAGTCGCGCTACCCCTTTCCCGGCCTGGCCGGCGTCGGTGTCGGCTTCAAGCTGTTGCAGGCCATGCACATCGCCGCGGGCCGGCCGCCGGAAGAGGTTGAGGACTATCTCGACCTGGCGGCCATCGGCACCGTGGGTGACCTGGCGCCGCTAACCCACGAGAACCGCTGGATCGTGCAGCAGGGGCTTGCCTCCATCAATCGCGGTGGGCGGCTTGGCCTGAAGGCGTTGGCTCGCGCCGCCGGCCTGCAGCCCGGCGCAATCGACGCCGGTGACCTCGGCTTCATGATCGCGCCCCGGCTCAATGCCATGGGGCGGCTCGACCATGCGATCCACAGCTATCAGCTCCTGTGCAGCGATGACGGGGCCGAGGCGTCGCACTTGGCCGATCTGCTGGAAGCCACCAACACCGAGCGTAAGCGGGTCACCCGCGATGCCATCGAGCACGCGCGGGCCGCGATCGGGATGGAGGATGGCCCCGTGGTGCTGGTGGCGGGCGCCTACCCCGCCGGCGTCATCGGCCTGGTGGCCAGCAAGCTCGCTGAGGAACGGTATCGCCCAGCCGTGGTAGTGGAGCAGGGCGAGGAGTTCAGCCGCGGAAGCTGCCGCAGCATCCCTGAGGTTTCGATTGTCGCGGCGCTGCAGCAATGCAGCGATCTCTTCGTGCGCTACGGCGGCCACCCCGCCGCGGCCGGCTTCACCATCGAGACGCGCCGCTTGCCGGAACTGCGAGAGCGGTTGGCCGATGCCGTGGAGCGGGAGCTTAGCGGGGCCCGGCCCGACCCCATCCTGCGGATTGACGCCGAGACCACGTTGCGGGCGTTTCCAGGCCCGCTGATGGGCGAGCTAGCCCGCCTTGAGCCCTACGGACAGGGCAACCGCGAGCCGGTGTTTGTGACGCGCAATGCCGTGGTGGCGCAAAAGCGCACGCTGGGCGCCGGTGGCGATCACCTGGAGTTGCGGGTGAAAGAGGGCGGGGCGATCTGGCGCGCGATGGGTTTCGGCATGGGCAAGCGTATCGAGAACGTTCCCGAGCAGGTTGACCTCGCCTACACCATTGCCCTCGACCGTTACCACGGGGGCGGAGCGCTGCAACTCCGCCTGCGCGACTGGCGCCCGGCAGGGCAGCCCCTCACATGACACCGCCGCGGCGTCCGAACCCGTTCACCTCATTCGAGGGTTGCCTGCTGTCTCAGACGCTCTGGGCTGTCTTCGTGATGGCCGGGTTGTTTGGCGGGGCAGTCATTGGCCGGGAAGTGGGCGGCGACATGCAGGGCACCACGCTGGGTGGGCTGATCGGCGTGACCTTCCTGGGGTTCATGCCCTGGCGTCGCTGGCTGGTAGCGTGGCTGCGGCGGCGAGAGCCTCCGGAGAACGGCGACTCTCACCGCTAGCCTTCAAGCAACCTTATGCGTGAGCGGGCTTGGTCTCGTACCCCTTGAGTTCGTGGCCGTAGAACTTGACGGCGCCGTCGGTCTCGGTCCAGCCGGCCTCCATCACGTCCGCCTGCTTCAACTCGTCGAAGCGCAGCACATCGCCGCGACCGGGGGCGGCGACATCCGGGTCATACACACGGAAGAAGGTGACGCCGCGTCCGGCGTACTGGCCGTGGCGGTGTGCCACACGCACGCGGTCGGCTACCGGGCCCGCCATGCCGCGCGCCACCAGGTGCTGACGCAAGTCAGTGGTGATTATGTCTGCGGTGCGCTTTGCGAAGGGATTCCACACGTTGGTCTCCTGGACTGCCGTCCACCTGGAACCGGCTGATAAAGCCGGTTCGCAGCATTGTGCTGCGTGAAGGCAGACCCAGGCCCACGGGCGGCCACGTGATCTTGTACTGACACTACTCTGAAGCGGCGGCGCGGTCAAATCAGGGCGTGCTAATGGCTGGGCAGCACTCGTGCCAGTGGTTCGACGCTATCGTCCGCCAGGTACGCTTGTAGGGCTTTGCGGGCCAGCTCCAGGGGCTGGGCGCCGTCCAGCACCAGATGCTCGCCGGTCCACGGTTCGTAGCGGCTCGCCACTTCGGCCACGTCTTCCCACTGGATGGCGCGCCAACCGGGAATGGTCTCGCCGCGGCCCGTGAGGCGGGCCCTGTGGAGGTCGGGGTCGCTGCAAACGCACTCAACGCCCCGGAACACCGCACCTTCCCGCTCGGCCACGTGTGCCCAATCATCGCGCATCTTCTGATGGGCGGTCACCGAGTCCAGGATGGCGGATTGCCCCGCTCGCAGTTGGTTCTGCGCCAGCATCGTAATAAGGTGGTGGGCCATCCACCCCGCCCGCTCGTAGCTCAGGCCCGATCGCAGAAGCGTGGCATGCACGTCGTCTTTGCCGAAGACGGGGCACTGCAGCACGCCGCCGGCCACCCGTGCCAACGTAGACTTTCCGGTGCCCGGAAGGCCCGAGAAGACGACGAGCCGGGGTGTACCCATCAACTGGGGAGGTTAGTAGGCGCCGCGCCCGGAGAGCACGGCAGGTATGGTGCGCAGCAGAATCTGCAGGTCGAGCCCCAGCGTCCAGTTCTCGATGTAGTAGATGTCGAGCAACACCATCTCATCAAAGGGCAATTCGCTGCGGCCGCTCACTTGCCATAATCCGGTCATGCCGGGCGCTGCCGACAGCCTCTTGAGGTGCCAACTCTCGTACTTATCGACTTCTGCGGGAATTGGTGGGCGCGGCCCCACCAGGCTCATGTCGCCTGAGAGCACGTTCAGCAGTTGCGGCAGCTCGTCGAGGCTGGTACGCCGCAGCCACTTGCCGACTCGCGTGACTCGCGGGTCGTTTCGCATTTTGAACAGCGGCCCTGTCGCCTCGTTGCGCGACTGCAGCTCCGCAAGCCGCTGTTCGGCGTCGACGTACATCGAGCGGAACTTGCGGGCAGGGAAGGTCTGATGGTTCTTGCCAACCCGTGTCTGCACGAAGAAGACGGGCCCCTTCGAATCGAGCTTGATGGCAGCGCAAATGACGAGCCACGGAATGCCGAACACCAGCAGCGCGCTGCCGGCCACAGCGACATCCAGCGCTCGCTTGATGAGGAGATTGCCGCCGCCAATCATGTTGAGGCGCGGACCGATCAGCGGGATGCCCCTCAGTTGGGTCACATCGACGGGGCTCATGCTCAAACTCATCTCTAAGAGGTCCGGCACGATCTTGTAATCAACCCCGATGTCCGCGCAACGGTCGGTTATAGGCGACACCATGCCGTGCTCTTCCCGAGACAACGCTACCAGCACCTGGTCGATTTGATGCAACTGGACGGCAGTGTCCAACTCGCCGGTGGCGCCCAGGCATTTGAAGCGGCCGGCATCGCCTACGCCATCGGTCTGCAAGAACCCCACCAGGCGCCAGCTGAGGCCGGGTTCGGTGGTGAGCACGTGCATCACCGTTTGAGCAAGCCGGCCGCCGCCGACCACCAATACCCGCTCCACGCCGATACCGCGCTGCCGCAGAATCGCCAGCAACGTTCGGCCCACCAGCCGGTCGGTGATGAGCAACCCCATGGTTAGGGCCCACGCCATCAGGAACAGGCCTCGGGAGTAGGCCAGCCCTCGAAAGAGAAACACCACACCAAACAGCAGCGTAATGGTGAAGCTGACGGAGAGGATGATGCTCCAGACTTCGTCCAAGATCGGCCGACGTAACGCGTCGTGGTACAGGCGGCTCATGCGGCCGATGACGAAGAAACCGACCGCCGACCCCAGCATCAGCGGGATGTAGGTGTCGATGGCGACCTGGTTTTCGTCGGCAACGTCCCCGCCCAAACCGGCGGCGTAACGCAGGTAGTAGGCAACGGTGAACGCAATGAGCAGGAGGACCAGATCGACGAATTGCAGCGAGAGCCGGACGGTTCGCTGGAAGCGCAGCGCATAGTCCCGGCGGCCGGCGGTCATACGGCTTGGAAGAGCAGGGTTGGAATCAGGAAACACCTGTGACTCGCACCGCCTGTATGGCCGCCCGATGGGCAGCGGGGTACCGTCATTGTACCAGAGCGGTGCCTGGGGATTGGGTGAGTGCGCGCACTGCTGTGCTAAACTGTGACCGATGTCTGCGCCCAGCGCCCCCGCCAACCGCCCCGAGACCGTATTCGACGCTCCCCGCCAGACGTTCTACGAAGGCCGGTGGGCAGAACCTGACCGTTCCTGTGGCACCATTCGCAACTGGCTGGTGAAAAAGGAACGCTTCCTCCTGCAACGGCTCCCAAAGACGGGCGATGCTCGCGTGCTCGATCTCGGTTGCGGCGGAGGCTGGGCGGTTTTTGCCAGAGCCGGTCACACCATCGGCGTGGACATGTCTCCCCAGTCACTCCACGGCGCAGCGTCGATCTACCACGGTGTGGCCGCCTGCGATCTGACCCATCTGCCGTGGCGTGATGGCAGCTTTGACCTGGTGGTGAGTTCTGACGTGTTGGGGCATGTGCCGCTTGAAGGCAAGCAGCGCGCCATCGAGGAGATCTTCCGGGTTGTGAAGCCGGGCGGACGCACGCTGCATTACATTGAGGCTGAGGGCACCGATCCGCTCACGCGGTTCGCAAAGGCAGACGTCGAGCTGTACCGGCGTCGCATCATCGGGCCGGAAGGCCACGAGGGCATCGAGACACCCTCGGCTACGTGCGCCCGTTTCCGCCGGGCGGGGTTCCGCCCAGTGACCGAACGGCCGGTCTATCGCCTGCTCATGTATCCGCCGCGCGTCGTGCAACTTTACGACAACGAGTACGCCGAGCGCTCCCGCGCGCTGGGGGTTTGCGTGGCGCTCAGCAAGCTGGCCACCGCACTCCCACCGCTGACGCTCGTTTCCTCGCTCGCTGCGGCTGCAGTGCTCGAAGTAACCGATCGCCTGCTCCCGAGCGATTGGGGCAACGGCGTTCTGGTGGAGTATGTGAAGGGGTGACGATGAACCTACGGAACTATTGGGACATCGTGCTGCGCCGGTGGTGGGCGGTGGCCGGCCTCACCGTCCTCACCGCGGTCATCAGCATCGTCACCAGCCCGCTCACGCAGGGCGGCTATACCGCAACGGTGCGTCTGCTGCTATCGGTGCCGTCCGAGGTGCCCCGGGGAGCTTACTTCACGTACGACAAGTACTACAGCCTGCTCAGCACCGAGTACGTCACCGACGACTACATTGAGGTGGTCCGCAGCAAGGGCTTTCTGCAAGACGTGCGACGCGAGACCAATCTGCAAAGCAGCGACCTCACCATCACTGCGCAGCCCCGTTCGGAGCGAGCGCCGCGTGTCCTCACGGTGACGGTGAGCGCCCGTGACGAGAGCGAGGCGCAGCGGGCGGCGAACGCCTCGGTCGACCTCATCGTCAGTCATTCGGAGGACTACTTCCCGGGCCTCGGTAGCCGCGGCGTCGTGGCTCGCCTCATCGACCCCGCGGAGGTCGCGCCCGCTACCGCAGGCGGGCGGGCCCTGCTCAACGTCGGCCTTCGGACATTGCTCGGGCTGGCTCTCGGCCTCGCATTAGCATTCTTGCTGCACTACTTCGACAATCGTCTCTACACGCCGCAGGACATCCGCCGGGAACTCGGCCTGCCTCTGCTCGGCGAAATTCCGCGCTGGGGCGAAACCACCTAGCCGGCGGCGTTTTGATCCAGGCTATCTAGCGCCGCGATCAGGTCCGGTGGCTCGGGGAGGGTTCCCGCGGGATATGTTTGCGCCCACCGCACCACGCCCACCTCATCAACGATGACCACGGCCCGAACCGGGCACCCGCGCTGAGCGTTCCAGACGTTGTAGGACTGGGTAATCGCGCCGTGGGGATGAAAGTCGCTCAGCATGGGGAAACTGATGCCCCCCATCTGTTCCGCAAAGATGGCGTGGGAAAAGCGTGAGTCACAACTTATGCTCAGAACCTGAGCATTCCGCTCCTGGAAGCTGGCGAGATGCTGCTCCAGGTGCTCGAGTTCGGTGGTTCAGCCACCGGTGAAGTCGAAGGGGTAGAAGGCGAGTACCACCCGTTTCCCCAGAAACTGCGAGAGGGCGAACTCTTCGCCGGTTCCCGCCACCGCCTTGAAGTCTGGTGCAACAGAACCGAGCGGCAACGGCGGTTCGGCCTGCGGTTGCGTCATGGCGCCGCCTCCATGGAACAGAGTAGTTTCACGCCTATTGTAGCGTCCTCGACGGCAACGCTCAGATCGGCTGACGCCCGCGAAAGCCGTCGTCCAAGCGATGCCAGAAGGCAATGTCGCCTTCGCCGAGTCGCCAGCACAGGTACACCACCTCGCCATCCCGCAAGCCTCGGAAGTCGATGAGGCCGGTCACGGGGTCCTTCACCTCGCATCCGTGGCTCTCCGCCTCTGCCATCAGGTCGCGGGCAAGGCTTACCGCCTGCTCCAACTCACGCTTCAGCCGGCCAACCTGCGCCTCTAGCGCCATCCGGTTGCCGTTCGACATCGGCAGGTCAGCCGTGACGCGCTCGATCTCGGTCTGCGCCTCGCGGCCACGGAGGGCTGCCTCGCGCAATCGCTCCAGTATCGGCCTCACGAGGGCCAAGGCGGCGTTGGCTTCGTCCAGGGTGAACAGTCGTTGCTCGCTCATTCGCCGGCTCCTCGGCTCTCTTGCATCGGTAACCCCGAAGCGATGGCCTCCAGCAGCTTGCCATCCACCGACCGGGCAGCGACCAGTATCGCGTTCTCGATAGCCCGGGCGTTGCTCCGTCCGTGGGCCACCACCACGGCCCCCTTCACTCCCAACAGCGGGGCCCCCCCGGTCTCGGCGTAGTCAAGCCGGCGCGCCAGGGGCCGCAGGGCCGGCCGCAGCAGCGAGGCCAGCAGCTTGGTCCGCCAGTTCGCCGTCAGGGCCTCGCGCAGCAGTCCGGTGACCAGTTCCGCGGCGCCCTCGGCCACCTTCAGCGCCACGTTGCCAGTGAAGCCATCGGTCACCACCACATCCACCACACCCCGCACCACATCCTTGCCCTCCACATTCCCTTGAAAGGGCAGGCCGGAAGCCCGCAGCAACCGATGGACCTCCAGCGTGAACTGGCTACCCTTGGTGGCCTCCTCGCCAATGTTCAGCAGACCCACGCTGGGAGACGCCACGCCGAGTACCTGGCGGCTGAAGGCGATGCCCATATGGGCAAACTGCACCAGGTACGAGGGCCGGCAGTCGGCGTTGGCCCCGATGTCCAGCATCAGGCAAACGCCACGTTGCGTCGGCAAGACGCCAGCCAGCGCCGGACGGTCCACGCCGGGCAGACGGCCGAGATGGAGCACGGCGAAGGACATGACGGCGCCGGTATTCCCTGCCGATACGAAGCCGTCGGCTTGCCCGTCTCTGACCATGTCGACGCCCACGGCAATGGAGGAACCAGCGTGGGTCCGCAGCACCGAAGAGGGGTGCTCTCCCATCGGGACCACCGTCTCGGCGTGGCGCATCTCCAGCCCTGCCGGCACCGTGTCCAGTTGCGCCAGTTCGCGCCGCAGCACCTGCTCGGGCCCCACCAAGGTGACCGGCACTCCATGATCGCGGACGGCGGCAGCCGCCCCCCGGACGACGACAAGGGGCGCGTTATCGCCCCCCATAGCGTCAACAGCAATGCGCATGGTCAAATCCCGCTCCTGCTTGAACTCGTTACGGCCTGCGAGCTATCGCGATCAACAGCGGGCTGTCGCTGCCATAGGGGCTCCCGGCGTAGTCTCCTTGCCACGACTCCACGACAAAGCCAGCACGTTGCAGCAAGAGGTCGAGTTCCGGCTGGTACGTCCACCGTAGCGTGAAGTCGCTGGCATGGCGCCGGAGCAGGCCGTCGGGCTGGGCGACGTCATACATCACCGAAACAAACAGCTCCTGGGCGGCGAGATCGGCGTAGTTTGCGACCAGCTTGGTGATGGCGTTTCCGGTATCGGGGTCGGTACCACGCCATTGCACCACCACCTCGCCGTTCGGCGGATCGACCACCAGTTGATACGGGTTCTGCAGCACCAGGGCCAGCAGCCCACCTTCGCCCAGATGGCGATGCATCGCCCGCAAGGCTTGCAGTTGCTGTCCAGGCTCGGCTAAGTGCGCGAACGTGCCTGCGGCGCACAAGGCTAGCTGGAACTTGCTGTTCAAGCGCAGCGTGCGCAAGTCTCCCGCCAACAACTGCACCGTTGCCCCAAAGCGGTCGCCTAAACGCTGCCGGGCGAGCGCGAGCATAGCGGGCGAGCTGTCGACACCGCTGACTGCCATGCGTTGCCCAGCAAGGGCTTCGGCGACACGACCGTCACCGCAGCCGAGGTCCAGCACTGGGCCTCCGGTTCGACGCACCAAGGCGGCGAAGAGCGGCAGGTCTTCGCTCTGCTCGCCTTGCTCCAGTGCATAGTAGCGGGCGATAGGGCCGTAAGGGTCGTGCAATGCTGCCATTGCGCATCAGTGTAGGACACCGGACAGGATTTGTCGCGCCCGCCTGCCTACTTGGGTGTCCGGCAGAGTTTTGCGCCTGTCAGTCAGCTGCAGAGACCCGTTCGCCCTGAGCTTGTCGAAGGGCCAGCGGTGGGGTGGTTCGACGAGCTCACCGAACGGAATCAGCAGTGCGACGACACCCCGCGAGACTTTGCCGCGCACCCGGCCTACTTGGGTGTAACACGTTTCTGTAAACGGGTCGCCTTGGTGAGCGACGGGATGGTGCAGGAAGGGCAGACCCTTCCTGCCGGGGGTGCGGCGGTGCCTGTCCTGAGCTTCGTCGAAGGGTCCCCCGCTCTGAAAAAGTGAACGCGGGTAGGTGGGCGGGAAAGACGCGCTTCCCCGAAGGCGAACCAGCGAAGAACGTACCGGTGAGGCGGACAGCTACGTGGTCAACAGAAATGTCGCGCCCGCAGGCCCACTTTGCGCCGCACTACTGGCGTCTGCCATAATGGCGCTCGTACTACATCGCGGAGTTGTGCAATAGTGCTGACTGTCGATTTCCAACAGGTGGGCGCCGATATCTTTCAGCGGGGCATTGCCTCGTCTCACGGGGGGAACCTCAGCGTACGGCTGGGCGACCACTTGCTCATCACCCGCCGTTGGGCCCAACTCGGGCACCTCACCGATAACGACGTGGTGGAGACTGGCGTGGCGCACAACGATCGCGGCACGCCGGTCGCATCCTCGGAACTGGCCGTGCACCGCGCTATCTACCAGGGCACGAATGCTCAAGCAGTTGTGCACGCCCACCCTGCTTACGCCACTGCGCTTTCCCTACTCCAGGATGTCATCGAGCCAATCGACGCTCAGGGCCGGCAATTGGGACGGGTGCCGATCATCGGCGCGACCACCATCGACGATGTGAAGGATGAGTTGGACGGCGTCGTCGAAGGTCTGAAGGAGCATCCAGTCGTGGTGGTGCGAGGCCACGGTACGTTCGCCATTGGGCAGTTGCTGCATGAAGCGTGGGGATGGACGTCGGTGCTCGAGGAGTCTTGCCGCATTCTGACCACCACCGAACTCCTGCGTGCGGCACGGCGTGGCGAACCAAGCGTGAGGCCCAACTAACGGGCGGCTGCGGCGATGCAAAGGCCCCGCTGGACAGCGGGGCCTTTCGGTCGGTCAGGGGGCGTCAGTCAGATGACGGCAACGTCTTTGGTGTTACCAGCTTCATGGGCTGGCCATCGCAGGTCAATTCGCCAGCACCGGCCTTCGTGCACAGCGCTTCGGTTCCGCATACCTCGCACACATAACGGCGCCCAAGTTGATTGGCCATCGTTGCTACTTCAAGCCCATGGGTTGGTTGCAGCAGGTCAGCGCCCCACCACCACCCTTGGTGACCAGGAACTCCGACGCACAGGTGGCACACACGTACCGCTTGCCAACTTGATTCGCCATAGGTGCTCCTTACTTCAGCGTGTCGAGCAACAAAGTCAAGTTATCGATCTCTATTGGAGTCAAGCCAAGGTTGGCCATCTGGGTGCCGGGCTTCATCGCAGGCGGATTCTGCAGCCACCGCCGCATGTTCGCTGGGGTGTTCTGGATGGCCCCGCCGGCAAACGCTGGCCTCGATGCAACGCCGTCCAGGTTCGGACCCACCGTGCCCACGGCGCCGGGCACCTCCTTGGTCGTATGGCAGGCGATGCAGCCCTTTGATACGAAGAGCTTCTTGCCGTTCTCCAGACTGGGAGCGCCGGTGATCTGGCCTGGACGGGCGGGCTGAGTCGCCATCGGTTGGGATCCGCCGGCATCGAGCAACCGCGGCGTGGGCGCTGGATCGGCGCATGCAACGGTCACCGCTGCCAGCAAACCCAAGCCCGCGAGTATTCTACGCATGAGAGCCTCCGAGCAGCCGCAATTAACCCACCTGCAACGGCTGCCACCTGCTGCATGAAAAAACCTGCTGGGCGCAGGTTACTGAACACTAATGACAAAAATCACAATGTGCCACGGCGCAGTCTAGCATTGCCCTATGTCACTGTCAATCGAAACCGAGTCGAGGGTGCGACAAGTTTCGATCGGTGACAGGATGCGGGAGAGACGCGTTGAAAGAGGGGAATACACCAGCGACCGCCGAGGTGATGACTCAGCGGTCGCTCAAGGGAGGCCCCTGTGTCTGAAGCACGTCCCGATGTGATTGTACGCGAAA
>CAXNDA010000012.1:0-14497 GCA_964200875.1 Chloroflexota bacterium
GTTCTTCTATAACCCCACCGGCGGCGCGATGCCCAGCCAAGCGGCCATCACAGCGATGTGCCGCACGGTGAACAACACCATCGCTGGCATCGTGGCCCAGCACCCCACCCGCTTCGTCGCCATCGCCGATGTGCCGTTGCCCGACGGCGAGGCCGCAGCCGCCGAGCTGGAGCGGGCGGTGCGGGAGCTGGGCTTCCGGGGCGCCGAGATCTGCACCAACATCGGCGGCCGCAATCTCGACGACCGGGCGTTCTTCCCCTTCTACGCCAAGGCGCAGGAGCTGGACGTGCCGATCTTCCTGCATCCCGCCAACGTCCTGGGGCTCGACCGGCTGCGCGACTACTACCTGAACAACTTCATCGGTAACCCCAGCGATAGCGGCGTGGCAGCGGCCAGCCTGATCTTCGGCGGCGTGCTGAAGGAGTTCCCCCGCATCAAGTTCTACCTGGCCCACGCCGGCGGCACCTGTCCGCTGCTGCGCGGCCGCTGGGAGCACGGCTGGAAGGTGCGCCCCGAGGCCAAGAAGTACATTCAGCGCCCACCCAGCGAGTACTTCAAGCTGCTGTACTTCGACACGCTGTCCCACTACGTGCCGGGCCTGAACTTCCTGGTGGACACCGTGGGCTACGACCGCCTGATGGTCGGCACCGACTACCCCTTCGACATGGGCGACTACAACACCCACAAGACGGTGGAGGCCATCGCCAGCCTGAACACCTACCAGAAGGAGCGCATCTACGGGGGGACTGCCGCCGAGATGTTCCGGATTGGGTAGGCGACCCGCCGGTGGCCGATGTAGCCGATCAGACCCGCCAGCGCGCTGTTCAGCGCTTAAGAACAGCGGCAGAGTTGGCCTGGGGCGAGCGGCGGATGCAGCAGGTGGCTCAGTCCCTCGAGGCACTGGCGCGCATCACGGAACTGACCCAGCTGGAGGGCGAGCGCTGGGCCACGGCGCGAGACTCGGTGCCGAAGCCTCAACCTCCAGGCCGGCGAGAGACCGAAACCCTCATCGAGTGGTACCAGCGCGCAGCGGCGGCCATCGAAGCAGCGCGAGGAGGCCGGCCGTCGGTGTCGGCGTGGTCGAGTAGCGGCCAGCGGCAGGACGCCGATCAAGACCCGCCGCACTTAGCGCACTATGTTCTGCGGGCTTTCTACGACGACCTGTACCAGCGCGTTTACGCACCACTGCGCGCTGGCGATGCGGCAGCGGTCGACCTGGCCTGGGAGTTCCTCGAAGCCAATGTCCGGTGCTTTCGCTCCGGCTACTTCGCCGAAGACCTCGCACGACTCTTAGGCCACCACCAACTTACGAATGCTCAGCAACAGCGGCTTCAGGTTGTGATGCTGGATCGTGTGCGAAAGGGCAGCGGGCGCGAGCTGCGATCCCTCCTACGTCTGGCGCCAAAACTCGATCGCTCACGCCTGTTGCAGGCGGTAGCTCCTCTGCTCGTCAGCGACGACCTACTAATCGCCCAGAGGTCCGCGTGGCTGCTCTCCCGGCTGACGAAACCCGTGCTGCCGGCCGAGATCCTCGCCAGTGCTCAGACAGTCCTCGTCCGCATCGCAAGCGCGCCCCACCTGGAGTACCCGACAACCAAGCAAGTCCAAGAGCTGGCGCTAGCGTTCATGACCAAGGAGTTCCGCATGGCGCTCCTGCAGCAGGTGGCAGCCCAGCCAACCAACCCCGCCCCGTTCCGGCTGCTCGCCTGCGCACCCGGGGAGGTGCCTCTCAGATACCGTGCGCCGGTACACGCATGGCTGTTGCTCGCACTGGACAGCGCACGGGAAACCGCGTGGATCGCGCAACTCGCCGCCAAGGCTGCGGACGAGGCGCTCAAGGCTGAGCTGCTGGCTCGGACCGACAGCCCTGAGCCCGCGACGGCGCGGTACGCTCGGCGAGCACTGACGGCCATGGGACGCTAACCGTCGACACTCATCGCCGCCCTGGCGTGATACGCTAGACATGTCATCTCCCCCACCGGCGCAGCGGTCAACCTGCGGCGTCATGTCCATCAGTGTCTTCGAGCTGGCCGAGGCGGTGGAAACCCACCTCCCGGCACTCCGATCGTTCGGCTTCACCCCCACGCCACCCTATCGCTGGCATTTCTCCCCTCCCCTGGTTCTCTACGAGAGCGACGACGCGATGCTGATCGTCGGCGTGGTACAGGGCACGCTTCGGCTTCGCCTCGGCCCGCGGCGTGTCCGCTTCCGGAACCTGGCTGCTCGGGACATCAGTGAGGCCATCGGCAGGGGCCCTCACCGAGACCGGACAACGCGCATTGATCGGTCCGATGAAGACGATCTGGAGACCACACTCCGGGGGCTTGACGCTGATCTCCAGCAACGGAGACAGCGCCTTGCGCTGCAATCGCTCGAATTGGAGAGCCTTCTTGAGGTGTTTCGGCGGTACCGCAGGCGCTGGTTGCCCTACCGGCAGTACCTTGTTGAACTTTGGACGAAGGAGCAACGTTGGCGCTACCTTCTGCATGTTTTGAACCTCATTGAACGCTCTGGGGTCATCGAGCTAACTACCCAAGAGCAGGAACTGCGGCAACTGGCCGCAGACCGCCTTGCGCAGGCTGCTGCCTCCACACCTACGGCCCCCTCGAAGGGGTGCGACAGCAAGGGCTTGGCTCGCAGAGCGTGTGAGCGAAGTCTCCGCCTCCTGGGCACGGTTAGCAGCCATCCGGCGAGAACACCCATTCCACCCCGACTTCCGCGACCTCGTTGGGGCATACGGAGATGCACGTGACGTGGTCTGGGACTGGCTGTTTGGCGGTAGCACTCGCCACCTGCGAGACGACAACACAGACGATACCGAGCGGGCCATCGTTTGGATGGAGGTGAACCCGTACCTGCACGGCAGCGGTCACTACAAGGACCGCCTCAACCGCTACCTACGCCGCCAGCCACTAACCGATGCGCAGCAGCAGCGCCTGCGCCACACGCTCCTGAACGCGGTCGGTACACCTGCGGGGCGCGAGTTCCGTGACTCGTGCCGGCTGGCCCGCAAGCTCGACGATCCTACGTTGCGTGAAGGCCTGGTCGAGCGGCTGTCCAGCCCCCAGGCCGGTATCCGCATCCATGCACTCATGATGCTCTCGCACCTTGCCTGGCAAGGCATCGATCCATCGGCGTTGGCACGTGCCCAAGCCGTTCTGCTCGACGCGGCGCGTGCCGTGGAGCCGCCGGCTGTCCTGACTGAGGCGTGGACAGAACGGCGATTCGCCGAACGTGCACATTTCGTCGCACGCCTTGCCGAAGCCCTCTGGTGTCCCGCACTCGAAACGCTCTTGGTGGGTGCCGCCGAAGCTGGCGACACCGTGCCCCTCCGCCTGATCGGTCGCACCCGCCAGGTGAAGTTCAGCGCAGGTGCTTGCGAGCGGCTACGCGCTGTCATGTTGCGCATGGTCGAGCGAGGTGAGTACGACTGGCACATGGACGGGGTGTGGTGGCGTATCGCAGACGCTGCTCTGGTGACGAGGCTCCGAGAGCTGGCCGAAGTCGAGGATGATCTGCAGCAAGCGCATAAGCAGGCGCTTCTTGCAGCCACCGAACGTCGCCAACAGTACTGGCCGTTTTCATCCAGACGCATTCGGCAACGGCGCTACCGGGCGATGGCCCGCGAGCGGGCAGTCTATGAATCGCTTCAACCCGACCTGCAAGAGGACTGGTCCACGGTCCCGATGCCTGAGCGCTTCACCCGCAGGCTTTGAAGCGCCTGCCTCCCTCATGCCGTTCCCGCCACCTAGGATGAGATACTGAGATCCATCCCCTCACCCTCACGCCCGGAGCCCCTCATCCCCCGCAAGCTCTTTTTTGGCTGGTACGTCGTGGTCGCCGCGTTCGCCAGCCTGTTCATTCAGTCGGCCACCGGCGGCTTCACGTTCAGCATCTTCCTGCCGGCCATGACCGCCGAGCTGGGGTGGTCGCGCAGCACCCTGGTGGCCAGCGCCAGCGTCGGTTTCGTGACCGCCGCGCTGGCGGGTCCGCTGCTGGGGCGTGTCGTCGACCGGCGTGGGCCCAAGCTGGTGATGGTGTGCAGCGTGCTGGGCATGGGCGTCGCGCTGGCCGGCGGCGGCGTGGTGGCCGAGCCCTGGCAGTTCTACTTCTTCATCGGCGTGCTCAGCGGCGTCTCTCGTTCGGCGCTGCAAAGCGTGCTGCCTGGGGCGATGATCGCCAACTGGTTCAACCGCAAGCGGTCCACGGCGTACGGCATCGCCGCCATGGCGCCGCCAGTGGGCAACTTCATCCTGCCACCCATCCTCACCTTCTTCGTCGCGGGCATGGGCTGGCGCGTGGGCTGGTACGCGATGGGCGCGATAGCCGTGGCAGTGGGCATTCTGCCGGCGCTGTTTCTGGCCCGCCGCATCGAGGGCAGCGGCTGGCAGCCCGATGGCGACGCCGCACCCGGCACCCCCGAAGCCGCCGCGGCCGGCGCCAAGCCCGCGCCGCTCCCCGTGGTGGATTGGACCACCCACGAGGCGATGCACAGCCCCGGCTTCTGGACGGTGGCCGCCGGCATGGCGCTGGTGCTGCTGGCGCCCAACACGTCCATCCTCTTCCTGTTCTCCTACCTCAGCGATAGCGGTATGGACCCGGGCACTGCTGCCGTGGCCATCAGTATGGTCAGTGGACTGCAGGTGGTGTCGCGCTTAGTGTTCTGGGGACCGCTGATCGGGCGCGTGGGCAGCGTGCGCTGGGTGCTGCCCTTCTGGGGCGGCATGCTGCTTGCCTCCAGCGTGATTTTCGGACTGGCCCACGGCGAGTTCTGGTCCTTCGTGGCCGCCGCAACGCTGGGCGTGGCCATCGGCGGCAACCTGGTGCTGCACCTGCAGATATGGCCGGAGTACTTCGGCCGCAAGGCGGTGGGGTCCATCATCGGCACCGCGCAAATGGTGCAGGGCATCAACCAAGCGGTGGTGCCGCTCGGCCTCGCCTGGCTGCTCGACGCCACCGGCAGCTTCTCAGTGATGTACCTGACCCTCGCAGGGTTTGTGGCGGTGGGCCTGGTGCTATTGACCAAGGTGGGGCGGCCAGCCCACCCATCGGCTCGTAAAGTCGAGGCCGCCCGTTAATGGCGCGACGCATTTACAGTGATGTTCGACGAGGGCGCGGGAGAGTCCAGAGAGGGAGGCCGCCCTCTCTGGCGGGGGTTCGAGGGGGAACCCCCTCGACTCCTAAAAGTTCCATGGGTGGGCGGAGGGAACCTTCGCGCTCATCCGCAGGCCGCGAGCCGAGCCCGCCACACTACGTGATTGCACCACTAGCCTGCCCATCGCGAGCCGAGCGCCTTGCCTCGCCAGCTGCCGCTATGCCAGCTTCAACCGAGCCGAGCGTAGCCGTCCACTACCGCCGGGTAGCCAGCGCCACACCACTGAGGATGGCCCCCAGCCCCAGCAACTGGGACAAGGTGACCGGCTCCGTCAGCAGCAGTGCGCCGTACACCAGCGCCGTCGCTGGTTGCAGATACGTTACCGACAGCGCGCGGGTGGCCCCGGCCCGTTTCACCAGATGATAGTAGATGAGGTAAGCCACCGCGGTATTCAGCAGCCCCAGCGCGAGCACCGCAGCCAGCGCCGCCGGCCCAGGTACCTCCACGGGGCCCGCCACCGCGATGGCCACCGGCAGCAGCAGCACCGCCGCCACCAGCGTCTGCCCCAACGAGATAGCCATCGGCGAGACACCCATCATGCGCACCCGGATGTACAGCGCCGCCACCGCGTAGCAGGCCGAGGCCAGCACCACGGCCGTGTGCCCCAGCGTGATGGCCAAAAACGAGGCCTCGACCCGCGGCGCCTCAGCGGGCTTGATGACCAGCGCGGCCACCCCGGCGATGCCGAGGGCCAGCCCGGCCAGCCGTTTGCCGGTCAGCCGCTCGTCGGCCGCACCCCGCAGCACCAGCAACGCCAGGCCCGCCGAGAAGATCGGCGACGTGGCGTTGAGAATCGCGGCACTGCCACTGGGAATCACCGTCTGACCCGTGGTGATCAGTCCGTACGGGAACACCGCACTGAACAAAGCAAGAACGAGATAGTCCCGCCAACGGGCTATCAGCGCTGCCGGTGAGGTGCCCGATTCCCTGGCGATCAGCGCGAAGGCCAACAACCCCAGAGCGCCGAGGGTTACCCGAGCGGTGACGACCACAAGTGGAGTCAGGTCGTTAAGGGCGACGCGGTTGAACAGAAATGACGCTCCCCACATGGCGCCAAGGGCGAACAGCAGAGCGAGGTCGCGTGGGGTCACTGTGGCACTGTACGCGGGAGGCGTGGAGGGCAGCACCAGCCGGTGCGTCTGCCAGGCAACCCGCCCCCGCTGGTCGCGCTCAGTGCGTCTGGGAGTAAGACGGCGATTCGTGGGCAGCCGTGCGGATGACGAAGAACAGACCGGCTAGCGCCAGCCCACCCAGGATTGCGGTCAGATACACCAGACCGTCGACCGCCCAGGCCGACGCGAAGTAGCCGCCCGCCCAGCTGCCGATGAGCTGCCCGCCGCCGATGAGCACCGAGTACAGCCCCATGAGACTGCCGCGGTGCTCCGGGAAGCGCTCCGACTGCTCGGCCAGGTACGCCAGTGCGGCGGGCGTGAAGCCGCTGGCCACCAGCATGCCCACCGCGGTCAGCCCCAGCAAGCCATAAATGCGCGCAGTGTCCTCGGCCGGCGAGTGGTTCAGCGCCAGCAGCACCGCACTCATGCCGATGATGCCGAACGTAGCCACCACCATGATCGACAGCGTGCGGATGCGGCCGAAACCCACGGTCCAGAGGCCGGTGCCGACGATCAGCGCGACGCCGATCAGCGCTGAAGCGATGCCGATCTGGGTACCGGTGTAACCGCCGACCAAGAGTTGGTTGCTGGCCTTGTCGCTGGCCATCTGGAACGCCAGGTGGGTGCCCCACACGCCAAGCACGGCATTCACGGCGATCCAGGCAGGCAAGAACCCCACTGTCGGCTTATCTCGTAGCAGAATCCCGTAGGCCTCGGGACTGATCTTGTGCCTTGTGGTCGCCTCGGCATCCTGCCCGGAGCTGACCACTCGGGTGAACAGCAGAAACGAGAGTCCGTAGATGCCCGCGATCAGGAAGAAGGCGAGGCTGTGGAACTGGTCGAAGAAGAAGCCACCAACACCGTAGCCCAACGCCAGGCCCAGAATCGTGGTTACCTCGAAGATGGCCATCACCTTGCCGCGCGTGCGGGGCGAGTCGCCGGTCTCGGCAGCCAGGTGCCCCAGCACCGCGGGCACGGAGCTGCCGGAGGAGAAACCCTCGAGCGAGCGGGCGGCGATGAACAGCGGCACCGCGGCAACCCAGGGCAGAATGAGCACCGCGATGAGCCCGAGGAACGTGCCCAGCAGCATGAACCGTTGCCGGCCATAGCGATCGCTAAGCGTGCCGAAGAAGGGCGCGGTGACCAGCTCCGAGAGGTAGAAGGCTACGGAAATCAGGCCGACAACCGTCGCATCCACCCCGCCGGTGGTGCGGCCCATGTACGCCAGGTTGAGGGAGATTGCGGTGCCCGCCGCCGCGGAGCCGATCCGGAGAAAGAGGTTGCCCAGAATGCAGGCCCAGACCGATGACAACAGCGACGCCATACGCCCCCAGGGTCAGGTATAATGCCACTTAGTGTATCTGCGATTCGGCCCAGGGTGGCGCCGGGCTCAATACAAAGTATCGTCATCTTAGCAGGAAGGTCTCACATGCGAGTTGTTTTCATAGAGAACGTGCCTTCGGTGGCCAAGGCCGGTGAAATCAAAGAGGTGAAGGACGGCTATGGCCGCAACTACCTAATTCCCCGCAAGCTGGCCAAAGCGGCCACAGCGGCGGTGATGAAGGACATCGAGCGCCAGCACGAGGTGCTGGACCGCCGCTCGGCCAAGCTGGAGGCAGACGCCGACAACCTGACCAAGCAGCTCGATGGCCTGGCGGTGACCATCACCGCAAAGGTCGGCAACACCGGCAGGCTCTACGGCTCGGTGACCAACGCCGACGTGGCGGCCGAGCTGGAGAAGAAGCTGGGCAAGCCGGTGGATCGCCGCAAGATCATGCTGCACGACCCGATCCGCGCGCTCGGCACCTACCCGGTGGCAATCCACCTGGGTGCTTCCCACACCGCCACCGTCCAGGTGACCGTGGCCGGGCGGGAAGTCTAACTCCCCGAACTGCTCGGTGTGACATGACCACCAATGGGAGCTTGCCCCCGTGTTGTAAGCTCCCATTGGTGGTCGCTTCGTTTCGCGCCTCCCCACGAAACGCAAGACGCGGGGTGCGTCCCCGCTGACCCTCGGAACTCCCCACCGGAGGCTCCACGTGTACCCCGATCGCCTGCCACCGAATGACATAGCCGCCGAGGAAGCTGTCCTCGGTTCGCTGCTGCTGGATGATGAGGCCACCTTCAAGATCGCGGGCGTGCTGACACCCGATGACTTCTTTCGCGAGAAGAATCGCTGGGTGTACGAGGCCTGCAGTGCGCTGTACGAGCGCCGGGAGCCCATCAATCAGATTACGCTGGCCCACGAGCTGGCCATGGCCGACCGGCTCGAGTCGGTGGGCGGCCACGCCTACCTGAACTATCTGGTGAGCGCTGTGCCGACCTCGGTGTTCGTGGAGAGCTACGCCGAAACGGTGCGGCGCACCGGCCTGATGCGGCGGCTCATCGAGGCCTCGGGCCAGATCGCCGCGCTCGGCCTGGAAGGCGGCCCCGACACCGAACAGGTGCTCGATAAGGCCGAGGACGTGCTGTTTCGCCTGCGCGGCGGCCGATCCCCCCAAGACTTCGTGCACATGCGCCAAATCGTCGATGCCTACCTGGCAGGCAGCGAGGAGGCTTCGGCCCGTTCCGCCGAACTACCTCACGTGCCGACCGGCTTCGAGCGCATGGACCGGCTGTTGGGCGGCCTGCATCGTTCCGACCTGGTGATCCTGGCGGCCCGCCCCGGTATGGGCAAGACGTCGCTGGCGTTGGGCATTGCCTACAGTGCGGCCAAGGAGAAGCACGCCCGGGTGGCCGTGTTCAGCATGGAAATGAGCAAGGAGCAGCTCCTCGAGCGCCTGCTCTCCACCGTCACGAATATCGATATGCAGCGCCTCCGCTTGGGCCACCTGGAGCCGGCGCACCTGACCGTCGACGAGCACGACCGCCTGATCGAGGGCACAGCGACGCTCTCTGACCTCGATATCTACATTGACGATTCGCCAATGCTGACCCCGACCGAAATGCGGGGCAAGGCCCGGCGCCTGAGCCAGGAGGTGGGCGGACTCGACCTGATCGTGCTGGACTACATGCAGCTGATGAACGGCACCAGCGCCAACGAGAACCGCGTGCAGCAGATGGGGGAGATCTCACGCTCGCTGAAGGGGATAGCCCGGGAGTTGAGCCTGCCGGTGATGGCGCTCAGTCAGCTCAACCGCGCGGTGGAACAGCGGCAGCCGCACATCCCCCAGCTTGCCGACCTCCGGGAGAGCGGCAGCATCGAGCAGGACGCCGACGTGGTGATGTTCATCTCCCGCGAGGACGCATACATCACGCAGGAGGAGTGGGAGCGGCGCTTCCCCACCAAGCGGTACCCCGAGGGCATCGCCAGCATTTACGTGGCCAAGCACCGCAACGGCCCCACCGGCCAGGTGGACCTGTACTTCCAGAAGAAGACCGCCACCTTCTACAGCCTGGCGGCCTCCTTCATCCCCGCGCAGATGGACGACGACTAGCGTGGCGGCACGGGTTACTGCGGAACCGTAGTCGTATTGCTGGTGCTGAGCTCAGTGTTGGTAAGGTGGCCCTGAGAACCTGCGGGCTAAAGCCACGCAGCATCACCATAGTGCACTGACGGGTATCGCCTCGACAGGGGAGTCCTGAGTACCGCCGCCGTAAACGGCGGGCCGGGGGGCGAGTCCCCTCAGGTAGGGGTGTGGGGTGCCTGTCCGGAGCCTGCCTGTCGAAGGGACCCCCCACTTCGAGACCCCTGGGGTGGGCGGGCGGGAAGAGCCAACGCCCATCCGAAGGCCGCGGTTCGACAGTGGCGCAGTAGTCCACTACCCGAACTCTGAACTCTTACCATTGCAGCCCGGATTTGACGGTGAAGGCCGTAACCGTTACGCTCGCACCAAAGTCTGCCGCCGATAGTAGGCAGCAACACCGAGGAGGCGATACATGTTAACCAGCACGGATAACGAATACCTAGTGCGCGTGGGCCCCGGCACCCCGATGGGAACCCTGCTGCGCCGGTTCTGGATGCCGGTGATGATCAGCACCGAGCTGCCGGAGCCCGACTGCGCACCGGTACGGGTGAAGATCCTCTGCGAAGACCTGGTGGCCTGGCGTAACACCGACAACAGCGTTGGCCTGATGCAGAACGCTTGCCCGCACCGCGGCGCCAGCCTGTTCTTTGGCCGCAACGAGGAGAATGGTCTCCGCTGCGTGTACCACGGCTGGAAGTTCGACACCGAGGGCCAGTGCGTCGACATGCCGAACGAGCCGGCCGAGAGCAACTTCAAGCACAAGATCAAGGTTGCCGCCTATCCGACCGAAGAGGCCGGCGGCGTCATCTGGGCATACATGGGCCCGCTGGAGCACAAGCCGGTGCTGCCGCGCCCCGAATGGACCCTGGTACCCGACAACCAGCGAGTGGTGACCAAGTATCACCAGGAGAATAACTGGGTGCAGGGCCTCGAGGGTGGCATCGATTCGAGCCACGTCGGCTTCCTGCACAGCACCGTCGCTTCGCACCGCGGCGACTACACCGGCGCCAGCTTCATGGGCCTGGTAGCGCGTGACAACGCCCCCGAGTTCCGGGTGGCGACCACCGACTTCGGCCTGCTGATCGGCGCTCGTCGCAAGGTGGACGACGCCAGCGACTACTGGCGGGTGACGCCGTACACGCTGCCCTTCTACACCGTCATCCCCAACGGCCCCAACCAGGAGACGCACTTCAGCGGCCACGGCTGGGTGCCGATGGACGACGAGAACGTGTGGTTGCTGAGCTACTCATGGTCGCCCACCCAGCCGATGAGCGATTTCGGCGAGAAGCCGGGCCACCCGGCCCACTACGCGCCGATGCAGCCGGGCACCCGCAAGCCCCGCCAGAGCCGCGACAACGACTACGAGATCGATCGCGAAGACCAGAAGAACAAGACCTACACCGGAATCAACAATGGCTCGATCCAAGACCGTGCCATTCAGGAGACCATGGGGGCGATCTTCGACCGCACCAAGGAGCACTTGGGCAGCGCCGACACCGCCATCATCATGATGCGCCGCACGCTAATGAAGCTGTCCCGTGACCTCGAGAACGGCGTGGAGCCGTACGCCGCTGCCCATGGCGAGCTGCTGACCGTGCGCTCGGCGGGCTTCATCGCCCCCGCGGGCGTGTCCTTCGTCGAGGCCAGCGAGCCGATCGTGCGGGTCGGCAAGTAGGGCCCAAGACACCCACAGCGCGGTACTCGCCTGGGCTTCTACCCCCTCCTAACCTTCCCCCTGCATTGGGGAGGAATCCGAAAGCATTCCCCTCCCTTGGAGGGAGGGGCTAGGGGGGGTAGAAGTCCCGGCCGACCGCAACTGCGGGGGAAGCGAAGCACCCAGCATCCCCCCACCAGACCAGCAGGAATAGCAGAGGGGCGGCCACACGGCCGCCCCTCTGCTATTCTGTCCCCAAACACCAGTAGGAGCCCCTATGCGCGTCGCTTTCATGGAGCCGCTGAACCCGCCCGCCGATAGCATTGCCAAGCAGTGGATGGGCGCCCACACCATGCTGTTGCCCAAGGCCGCCGGCGAGGCTCCTGAGGGCTTGGCGAGCGCCGAGGCCGTCGTGTGGTCGAGCTGGCCGGTGGACCGCGCGTTCATCGATGCGCTGCCGAACCTCAAGTTCATGCAGCGTATCGGCCTGTTCCGGGCCAAGGGCGACTACACGGCGGCGCTGAGCCGCAACATCCCGCTGTCGGTGTTCCCCCACGGCACCTCGCTGCGCGTGGCCGAGCACACGCTGGCGCTGATCTTCGGGCTAGCGCGCGGGCTGCTGGCGTCGCACGCCGCGGTGGTGAACGGCGACAACCCTGCGGCCATGACCCCGGAGGTACGCAACGGACCGACGCCCACGGTGAACTGGGCGCGGGTGCCCGGCTTGCAGACGCTGCAACATAAGACCATTGGCATCATGGGCTTCGGCGAAATTGGCGCGGTGCTGGCCCGTATGCTGGCCCCGCACCAGTGCCGCGTGCTGTACAACAAGCGCACGCCGCTGACGCCCGCTCAGGAGGCGTACTTCGGCGTCGAGCACGCGTCGGTGGAGACACTGCTGCGGGAGTCGGACGTGGTGTGCGACCTGCTGCCGGTGCAAGACGCCACCCGCGGTTTCTTCAACGCCGCCACCTTCGGCATGATGAAACCGACCGCCTTTTTTGTGAACCCCGGGCGAGGACACAGCGTGGATGAGGCCGACTTTCTGAAGGTGATGGCCGATCGCCGCATCGCTGGGGCCGGCCTCGACGTGTTCTGGCTGGAGCCTCTGCCCAAGGACCACCCGGTGACCAAGCTCCCCAACGTGCTGCTGACCCCGCACACCGCCGGCGGCACCCCTCAGGGCGAGGTGAACGGCATGGCCGGCTGGGGCGACGTCTTCGAGAAGCTGACCGAGAACCTGCGCCGTGTTCAGGCCGGCCAGCCGGCCCTCAGCCCGCTGACGGCCGCTGTGCCGCTGCCCTAGCTATCGGCCCAACCAGAGCGCTCCACAATGCCGTGAGGCCGCCCCTGTGCCCTTCCTGCTGGATTACCGGTATCCTGATCAAAGGCCTCACCGTGAGTAAGGCGATGGCTGAATCAAGAGGAGTACCGTGAAACCGTTGGCACTGGGGGCAACCGTCACCGCATGCGTCGCAGCCGCCGCAGGTGGCGGGGCAATCACCGCTCAGTCGCTCTCCTCCGATTGGTATTCGACCTTGGAGAAGCCTTCCTGGCAGCCGCCGGCAGCCCTGTTCGGCCCGGTGTGGAGCCTGCTGTACGCGATGATCGCGGTGTCGGGGGCGGTAATCTTCTCGCGCCCCGGCGGCCAGGCCATGAGCGCCCGCAAGCTGTGGGGCTTGCAGTTGGGCCTGAACTTCGCTTGGACGGCGCTCTTCTTCGGCTTGCGGTCGCCTTTCGGGGCGCTGGTGGTCATTGTGGCGCTCTGGTGCGCCATCATCGGCTACATCCGCTCGGCTCGACGGGTCTCGAAGGTTGCGGCGGGGCTGTTCGTGCCTTATGCGGCCTGGGTCAGCTTCGCCGCAGCCCTGAACGCCTGGATCTGGTGGCACAACCGGGCGGCTGAATAGCGCGGATGGCTTGATGTTCGACGGCGACGCCGCGCTGCGTGACTTCCTGGCCGGACCGGGCGCTGCAATTCCCGGCCGGCTGGTATACGCCAAGGTTTGGGGCTCCCACAGCCACGGGACACAGCTTCCGGCCAGCGACGTCGACTACCTGGCCGTGTACCAACTCCCGACCCGCACCGTACTGGGGCTGGATTCGTGGCCCGACACGGTGGACGGCAAAGGGCCGGACTTCGAGTCCCACGAGATCGGCAAGTTCGCCCAGCTGCTCCTAAAGGGCAATCCCGGAGTGGTGGAAATGCTGTTCACTGAGCGCATGCAGGTCGCCAGTCCGGCCTGGGAAGCCCTCCGGGCCCGGCGTGTCATGGCACTCAACCAAGCCACGCTCGGGCAATACTTAGGCTATTGCGACTCGCAGCTCAGACGGCTGAAAAACGGCACTCGCCTGCACACCAGCGGCGGCGAGTACAACACGAAATGGGCCTATCACCTGCTGCGGGTGGCGCTCAACGCCGAGCTTATCGCCAAGGGTCAGACGCCGGTGGTCACCGAGACCGGCGATCGGTTGGCGCACCTGATGCGGGCGCGCGCCGGCGAGTTCACCCCGGACGAGATCGCTGCCCAGTACGAGGCGATTCGCGCCCGCATCGACACCGCTGCGGGCAGCCTGCCCGAGACCGCGGACAAGGCGTTCCTGGAGCAGTGGCTCTGGGATCGACGGCAGGAGTATCCAGAATAGCCAACGCAGCCTGTTGCCTGAGCCCCGTCGAAGGCACCAGGCGGGTCGGAGGCCAACCGCACGCTGACGCCGCCTCCCCCGTGCGTTCCTGGTCGCTTCGACAAGCTCAGCAAACAGCAACGCACCCACCGCCGCCTGCGCATCACCAACGCAGCCTGTTGCCTGAGCCCCGTCGAAGGCATCAGGGGGTCGGATGCGACCGCACGCCGTACGCCTCCCCCGTGCGTTCCTGGTCGCTTCGACAAGCTCAGCAAACAGCAACGCACCCACCACCGCCTGCCCATCACCAACGCAGCCTGTTGCCTGAGCCCCGTCGAAGGCATCAGGCGGGTCGGATGCGACCGAGCGCTGACGCCGCCTCCTCTGCGTTCCTGGTCGCTTCGACAAGCTCAGCAAACAGCAACGCACCCACCGCCGCCTGCGCCTCACCAACGCAGCCTGTTGCCTGAGCCCCGTCGAAGGC
>CAXNDA010000013.1:0-14350 GCA_964200875.1 Chloroflexota bacterium
GTCCAGAGAGGGCAGCAGCCCTTGGCGCCTGCCCTGAGCAATGTCGAAGGGGCGGGGGTGTTCGAGGGGGAACCCCCTCGACTCCTAAAAAGTTCCATGGGTGGGCGGAGGGAACCATCGCGCTCATCCGAAGGCCGCGAGCCGAGCCACCTCATACTACGTGCGTCACACCACTAGTGGTCAGCGGTGTTTGACGGGCTCTCGTCTGGAGAGGCGCTTGCCATGATGTCGTCGAGCGTTGCCTTGGCCAGCACGTAATCGCCGCGCCGCACCAGGATGCGACAGGGGAAGGGGCTAATACCGAGAAAAGAGACGGCGTCGGCTGCCTCAAGCCGCACCATGATGCCCTCATCCTCCAGCACCCGCTGCCAGAGTTCGGCGATGAGTTGGTGCGGCGCCGTTGTCAGCGTTGTCCAGTCTTGGGGCGAGACCTCAGACACCGGAGCTTAGGAGGCGACGGGAACGGGTGCAGCCTCGGCAATGACGGCGCTGGCCCCAACGATATCCGCAAGCTCGCTGAGCAGGCCCTGACAGACCTCGACCTTGACCTGCGGCAGCTCCAGCGGCGTGGCAGACGCCCCGCTGAAGACGGTGAGGGTGACCGGGGCTTGGCCGGAATGACGTCCCAAGACGTCCATCACGGCGTTCAGCTTCTCCACGTCGCGGTTGGGGTCGCTGGTCTCGTGCAGGTGGATGGCGAGGCCCCTCGGTTGCCGGGGCCCGGCCGCGCCATTGCCGGCGGCCACATTGCCCGACGGCTCGCTTCTCAGATTGCTGGTGGCGGCGGCATGTCGCTGGGCCGGCACCGCCCGCACAATAACCGGCTGTGGCGCCACCTGCACCGGCGCTTGCCGTGAGGGCGAAGCGGGGAGCAGCGGTGGAATCTCGGCCGGATCGATCTGGTCCACAGTCATCGCGGGGCGTGTTGAGGCGCCAGGCGTGGGCGGGGTGTCAGTCATAACGTCTGGCCACTCGGGCTCCTCGTCGTAGGGTATGCCGGCGTCCGGACCCAAAAACCGTTCGTTGCGAGTTTGGCTGGCGGGAAAGCGGGTGGGCTGGGGCGGCACAGGCAGATCAGCCGCACCTTCGGGGGTTGGGTCGTAGGGCAGCACCTGGTCACAGACGACCTGGATAGCGCCGCGCCGGTTGGTCACCTTGCCCCGCACCAGCAGCACCTCGCCTTCTTTCCACAGGTCCTTGGTGCGCTCGTAGGTCTCCGACCACACGGTGATCTCCAGCGACCCTTCGAGGTCCTCCAGCGTCACCACGGCGAATTGCCGCTTGTCGGTCATGGTGATCATGCGGACTTCGGCCACAATGCCGGCCACCACCACCTTCTGGCCCACAAAGTCGTCGTTGATCTCGCCGCAGAACGCCGTTACGTCCTTGCCGACGTAGCGCGCGACCGCCGCGAAGGGATGTTCGGAGATGTAGACGCCGAGCAGCTCTTTCTCCCATCCCAGCCGTTCCTTCACTGGCACATCGCCGCCCGGCAGGTCGATATCCATTGGCACCGGGACGGAGTCGCCCCACAGGTCGAACATGGTGGACTGACCGGACTCTCGCAGCCGCTGCTGTTGCTGCGCGGCGCTCACAATGCGGTCGACGCCGGCTACCAGCGCTCCACGCTTGCCCATGGCGTCGAAGCAGCCGACTTTAACCAAAGCCTCCAATGCCCGCTTGTTGAGGCTGTGCAGATCGGCCCGCCGGCAGAAGTCCTCCACCGACGCGAAGGGGCCCGTCTCCTCCCGCACGGCCAGCACACCTTCTAGCGCCGCAGCGCCGACACCCTTCACCGCGGCCATGCCGAAGCGGATCGCCAGCTCTTCCTGGCCCTCGGCGTTCAGCACTCGCTCGACGGTGAAGTCGACGCCGCTGCGGTTGATGTCCGGCGGCAGCACGGTCACCCCCAGGCGGGCGCACTCAGAGACGGCAGCGGCCAACCGTTCGCCCGAGTCGGCGCTGGTCATGAGCGCGCACATGTACTCGGCGGGGTAGTTCGCCTTGAGGTAGGCCGTTTGGTAGGCGATGAGCGCGTAACAGGTGGCGTGCGCCTTATTGAAGGCATAGCCGGCAAAAGGCTCGATGAGGTCGAAGATCTCGTTCGCCACCCGGCTGTCGTAACCCAGCTCCGCCGACCCCTTCAGGAAGTTCTCGCGCTCGGCGGCCATCATCTCGGCGATCTTCTTGCCCATGGCCTTGCGCACAATGTCGGCGCGGCCCAGGGTGTAACCCGCGAACTTCCGCAGAATCAGCAGCACCTGATCCTGATACACAATCACGCCATAGGTCTCCTCGAGTACCTCCTTCAGCGCCTCGTGCGGGTACTGCACCTCCATGCGGCCGAACTTGCTCTCGATGAAGGTGGGGATGTGCTGCATGGGGCCGGGCCGGTACAGCGCGACCATGGCCGCCAGCTCGGCGATGCTCTGCGGCTGCAGGTCCTTGATGGCGCGCCGCATGCCGGCAGACTCGAGTTGGAACACCCCCATAGTGTTGGCTTCGGCCAGCAACTTGTAGGTCTTGGGGTCCTCCAGCGGCAGCGCATCCAGGTCCATCGTGAAGCCGCGGGTTTCCTGAATGAGATCGCGGGCGCGGCCCAGGATGGTGAGGTTCGTGAGACCCAGGAAGTCCATCTTCAGCAGGCCGATTCGGGCGGCGTCCTCCATGGGCCACTGGGTCATCAGGATGCCGCTGTCGTCGGTGCGGTTCGGGCGCTGCAATGGCGCCACGCCCATCAACGGCTCTTGCGAGATGACTACGCCGGCCGCATGGGTGGACGCGTGCCGAGAGACGCCCTCCAGGGTGCGGGCGGTGTCCACCAAGTGACGCACGCCCTCGTCGGCCTCGTACAGCTGGGCCAGCTCTGGGCTCTCGTCCAGCGCCTTGTCCAGCGACATATGGAGGGCGGACGGGATGAGCCGGGCCACGCGGTCGCCATCGGCGAAGGAGAGGCCGAGACCGCGCGCAACGTCGCGCACCGCAGCCTTGGCGCCCAGCGTTCCGAAGGTGATGATCTGGGCCACGTGGTCATAGCCGTACTTCTCGGCCACGTACTTGATGACCTCGTCGCGCCGGTCGTCGGCGAAGTCCATGTCGATATCGGGCAGGTCCTTGCGCTCGACGTTCAGGAAGCGCTCGAACACCAGGCGGGCGGCCATCGGGTCGATGGTGGTGATGCCCAGGCAGTACAGCACAATGCTCGACGCCGCGCTGCCGCGCACGCCATACAGAATGCCCCGCTCTCGGGCATACCGCAGGATGTCCCACACCACCAGGAAGTAGTCGGGGAAGTTGGTCTTGTAGATGACGTCCAGCTCGTACTCGAGGCGCTGTTTCAGCTCCTCGGTGACGGTGGGATAGCGGCGCCGCAGGCCCTCCCAGCACAGGTCGGCCAGATAGGTCTCGGCGTTGCGGTCATCGGGCAGGTGGTACTTGGGCAGATAGTGGTGCTTGAAGTCGATCTCCACATCGCAGAGGTCGGCCACCTTCATGGTGTTGGCAATGGCCTCGGGCTGGTCGGGGAACAGGTCCAGCATCTCCCGGGCGTCTTTTAGATAGAACTGATCGCCGCTGAACCGGAAGCGTTTCTCGTCGTGGATGGTGCTGTTGGTCTGGATGCACAGCAGGATGTCATGGGCGTAGCTGTGCTCACGGTTTACGTAATGTAAGTCGTTGGTCGCGATTAGCGGCAGGTCCAGGTCGTGGCTCAGGTCCAGCAACCCGCGGTTGACCGTAGTCAGTTCGGGGATGGGGTGGTTCTGCAGCTCCAGGTAATAGTGCTCGAAGGTCTCGCGGTACCAGGTGGCCAGCGCCTTCGCCTCGTCGTAGCGGCCTGCGGTCAGCAGCTTCGGGACCTCGGCCCCCAAGCAGCCAGAGGTGGCGATGAGACCCTCGGAGTACTGAGCCAACAGATTGTGGTCGACCCGCGGCTTGTAATAGTACCCGTCGATGTGCGCCTTACTAGACAGAATGATCAGATTACGCCAGCCCACCTGATTCTTGGCCAGCAGCACCAGGTGGAAGGGGTCCCGGTCGGCCGCGGTCTTGCTTAGGTGATCGCCGGGGGCAACGTAGGCTTCCATACCCAGAATGGGCTTAACGCCGGCGCTCTTGCACGCCAGATAGAACTCGATGGCGCCGTACAGGTTGCCGTGGTCGGTCAGGCCCAGCGCCTCCATGCCCAGTTCGCGGGCGCGCTCAGTCAGCGGCTCAATGCGGCCCATGCCGTCGAGCAGCGAGTATTCGGAGTGGACGTGGAGGTGGGTGAAGTTCATGGCGCGGGGAGGAGGGTAAGAACGTAGTCACGGACGGGAGTGTAGTGTTGGGATTCCAATAACGCGGCGGTAGCGGCGGTGTATGTCGCACAATCATAACGGGCGGCGCGACTAGCGTCTTCTAGGAGTTGGTATTCCCGCAGGACCGGGAAGTTTAGGGTCTTGAGCGTCCTGACTCGCTCCGCATGCGATGCGCTGTGCACACTGCGTGTGGCAAGGTAGGCCTCCGCCCAATGCACCGCGGCGTAGAACAACATAGTAACCCGCCAATCGAGGTCTGGGTTAAGGTCTGGGCCCAGGCGGTTCGAGATCCGTTCATTCGCTTCCGCCCGTGCGCGATGCACGGCCAGACCCGGCACTTAGGCGACCTCTGCGTAAGTCGATTCCGGGATCATCCCCAAATCTAACGCTGGCGCGTAGGATGGCAGGCCGTCAAGGCGCGCCAGGTTACGTTTCGCAATGTCAAGGCTGGGGTCATATTCGACAGCCTGTTGGAAGCGGAGGCGCGCCTCGGCCGAAGCGCCTGCGTGATCGAGAACCACGCCCAAGTTGTTCAAAGCCTCCGCCCTTCGGTCGTACCCGGCCGCAATATACTGCTCTAGTGCCCGCTGGGCCTTATCGTACTGGCGCAGCCGAAACCAGGCCTCGGCAAGCGTGAACAGGGCCTTGTCATAGGTGGCGGCGAGCATCAGCGCTTTCATGAGAAGGCGGACTGCTTCTCGATGCCTGCCTTGGGCCACCATAACCGAAGCAAGGTTTTGGAGTGTCTGTGGGACAACGCGTAGGCGAAGCGATCGCCTAAAGTCTGCTGCGGCCTCGTCGAGGAGACCAAGGTTGTAGTTAGCTATGCCGCTCCGAAAGAAAGCTTCATCGCATCGTTCCCTGCAGAACACCAAGTCGGGGAGTGGACACTGGAGTTCCCAAACGTTCCGCCCGCGGAGGTACCAAACATAGAACTCGACCCCCCGCGTCGTGCGACCCATCGCCCTTAGCTCCGCTTCATGGACGGCTGATGCGCTCTCGGCATCATCGTCCGCAAGGTAGGTGTGGACCTCGAGGCCCCCGCCCTCGGTCGAGCCTAAGACGTACTGGACGGCGTGAATGGACCGTACCTCGTCTACAAACGCATCGAACACTTTGTGGCGGTTCATCAAGACACTCCAGGGGTGCGTCGATAGCGTTGGTTATCGTCGCAGATGCCGCGCCGAAACACAACATCTGGCATTGCGGCGAAGCGCTGCTCCATCACCTTGATTGCTTGCGCGCTTTCGTCCACCAGTATGAAACGTCGGCCGGCCGCTTTTGCAGCAGCCCCGGTGGTGCCGCTGCCGGCGAAAAAGTCGAGCACCGTATCGCCAGGGTTGGAGGACGCCGCGACGATGCGCTGCAGCACGCCCAGCGGCTTCTGCGTGGCGTACCCGGTGCTCTCGCGGCCACCGGGGGGCACGATGGTGTGCCACCACGTATCGGTCGGCAGCTTGCCGCGCGCCGCCTTCTCGGGCCCCACCAGACCTGGCGCCATATACGGGATGCGGTCCACGGCATCGGCGTTGAAGGTGTACCGCTTAGGGTCCTTCACGTAGACGAGGATGTTGTCGTGCTTGGCCGGCCAGCGCCGCTTGGTGCGGGCGCCGTAGTCGTAAGCCCAGATGATCTCGTTGAGGAAGCACTCCCTGCCAAAGATCGCGTCGAGCAGCAGCACCTTGCAGTAGTGGACTTCGCGGTAATCCACATGAAAGTACAGGGTTCCCGCAGGGCGCAGGACGCGATAAGCCTGCTCGATGCGCGGTCGCAGGAAGCCCAGGTAGTCCTCGAAGCTATCGCCGAAGCTGGTGGCGCCCGTCACCGTGCTGCGGTAGCGCTTGCCCCCGAAGCCGGTACGGTCCCCCTCCGGATCCTGCGCGGTGCTCAGGCTGGTCCGGCGTTGCACCTTGCCGGTGTTGAACGGCGGGTCGATGTAAATAAGGTCCACCGATTCGCTGGGCAGCGCCTGGAGAATCGGCAGGTTGTCGGCGTGAAAGACGTAGTTCTGGGCGGGGTCGAGCCCGAGCACGCTAGTGGTGCGACGCATTTTACAGTGATGTTCGACGAGGGCGGGAGAGTCCAGAGAGGGCGGTGGCCCTTGGCGCCTGCCCTGAGCACCGTCGAAGGGGCGGGGGTGTTCGAGGGGGAACCCCCTCGACTCCTAAAAAGTTCCATGGGTGGGCGGAGGGAACCCTCGCGCTCATCCGTAGGCCGCGAGCCGAGCACCTCATACTACGGGCGTCACACCACTAGCTCCCTGCGTCGGGATCTGCCGCCGAGTGCAGCGTGGTGGCCGCCGAGGCGCTGGTGCCGGCCGCCGGGGCCCCCATCGGGGCGCCGTGCGCGGGTGCGGGCATGCCTACGGCTGCCCCTTCGGCCTCCGCCTTGCGGTTCCAGGGCCAGCGGAAGGTTCCCTTGATGTTGAAGCGCTCCTGCAGATCGTCGAGCAGGCTGTAGATCACCGGTACCACGTACAGCGTCAGAATTGTCGATGACACCACGCCACCGACGATGACCACGGCCATGGGCGCCCGAGACTCGGCGCCGGCCTCGAACTTCAGGGTGAGCGGGGCCATGGCGGCCACCACGGTAGCCGATGTCATGACGATCGGACGCAGGCGCGTGCTGCCCGCGTTGGCCAGCGCGTCCATACGCGTCTGGCCGCGGGATCTTAAGGTGTTCGCATAATCAACCAACAGAATGCCGTTCTTCTCCACCAAGCCCATGAGCGCGATTAGACCGATCATGGAGAAGATGTTGATGGTATTCCCCGTTAACATGAGGGCCGAGAACGCGCCAACCGCCGACAGCGGCAACGCGAACATAATGGCCAAGGGGTACAAGAAGTTCTCGTACAGCGCAACCAGGGTCATGTAGACCAGCAATACCGAGAGCGCGAGGGCGGCGCTCAGCGCGGCCAGCGTGGCGTTCAACTGTTGCACGCTGCCGCGCACTTCGTAGCGGTAGTTCGGCGGCAAGGTCAGGGTCTCCAGCTTGACGCGCAGGTCCTTCGCGACGTCACCCACGGGGCGGCCGGCGACCGCGGCGCTAACCTGAACCGCACGCTTGCGATCGACTCGTTGGATCTGCGTCGGCGCACGGCCCTGGCGGATCTGCGTTACCTGACCCAGCGTCACTTGCCCTGTACGAGACACGATGGGGATGGCCGAGAGTTGCGCCGTGGTGACGGCCGAGGCGTTCTCGCCGACCACCAGAATGTCTACCGCCGACTGTCCGGGCGGCCGGAGCTGGGTGACCGTGGTGCCCTGCACAATGGTGCGCAAGGCCGATGATATCTGGCTGGTGCTGACGCCCGCCGCCGCTGCCCGGTCACGATCGATGGCGAACCGCAGCTCGGTCTGCTGCTGCTGCACGCTGCTCTGGGCGCTGGGGATACCCGGTACGGTTTCGGCAACCTCAATGACTTGGGCGGCCACCTGCTGCAGCGTGGCGACGTCGTCACCCAACAGGTCGATCGCGATGTTGTTGGCGCCGCCGCTCAGCGGGTTCTGCACCTGGGTCCGGGCCCGAGCGTCGGGCACACCGCTTGCGGCAAGCGTGCGCACCTCCGCCATAATCTGGTCAAGGGTGCGACTGCGGTGCGACTTCTCGACGGTTTCGATGGTGAAATCGACGTTGCCGCCACCACCACCGCCGCCTTGGCCACCGCCACCCACCTGCGCGTACACGCTGATGATTTCGGGCACCCTGGTCAACAGCTTCTCCATGGTGCGGGCGCCTTCGTCCACCACATCCAGCGACGAGCCGACCGGCAGGGTGAGGCTGAGCCGGAACTGACCGTCATCCTCCTGCGGAGCGTACTCGGTGCTGAGCCAGCCAAAAGCGATCGGCATGACGCTGCCCACCATCAAGACGAGGCTAAGGCCGAAGACTATCCAGCGGAACCGAATGGCGGTGTGAAGGCTCCTGCCGTAACGCTGGGCCAAAGATTCGAACCGCGCTTCGAACCAGCCGCAAAACCGCATCCACAGGTTGCCGGTAAACACCTCGTGCCCATCTTTTGCCGATAGCCACTTGGAGGCGAGCATTGGGGTGAGCGTGAAGGAGACCAACAGGGAGAACAGCGTGGCCACCACAATGGTGAGCCCGTACTGACGGAAGAGCTGGCCGACGTTGCCCTGCATAAAGGCCACCGGCAGATACACCACCATGTCCGTAAACGTGATGGCGATGGCTGCCAGACCAATCTCGCTGCGCCCGTTAAGCGCTGCCTGAAACGGCGACTCCCCCAACCCAAGGTGCCGGTGGATGTTCTCCAACACCACAATCGAGTCATCGACCAGAATACCGATGGTCATGGCCAAGGCCATAAGGGTCATCAGGTTGATACTGAACCCCAGGGCAAACATGACCAAGAACGTGGCCAAGAGGGACGTGGGGATGGCGAGGATGACGATTGCCGTATTGCGCCAGCTATGGAGGAACACCAGCAGCACAATGGCGGTGAGACCGACAGCTAGCCCTAGGTCGAACTGCACCGCATCCAGCGACCGCTTCACGAACCGGGCGTTGTCGCTGATGATCTCCACGCGTGAATCGCGCGGCAACGAGGGCCGGAGACTCTCGATGGCGGCCTTCACTTGGTCGGCCACCAGCAGGGTATTGGCGTCGGCTTGCTTGATGATGGAGAGGCCGACCGCATCCTGACCGTCGAGCCGCAGGTAGCGGGTCTGGTTCCGATAGGTGTCCTTCACGGTGGCCAGGTTGCGCAGGTAGATCGGCGCGCCGTCTTTCCCGGTAGCCACCACCATGTTGTTCAGATCGTCGGCCTTCTCGAACAGGCCTAGCGAGCGGACGGAGAGGCTTGAGGTGCCGCGATCGAGCTGGCCCGCGGGCGCCGACAAGTTCTCGCGCTGCAGGGCCGTGTTGATCTGATCCACCGTGATGCCGTAGCCCGCCAGCTTCGCCGGATCGACCCGCACCTGAATCTCGCGGTTCAGGCCACCAGAGAGATTCGCGTCGGCGACGCCGGGCACCGTCAGCAGTTTCGGCTGCAGCACGTCTTGTGCGTAGGTCAGCGTTTCGGCCAGGTCGGGCCCGGTGATGGCCAGGTTCAGAATGGGCGTTGCGTTGGGGTCGAACTTGGCGACACGTGGCTCGCCGGCGTCGCGCGGCAGTTGGTTCCGAATGCCCGCTACCCGGCGCTGGACCTCGTTAAACGCCTTGTCGAGGTCTGTGCCCTCGACAAGTTGAACGGTGACGTTGCCGCTGCCCTCACGGGCGTTCGCGCGCAACTGAAACGTGCCCGGCACGCCGGATAGCGCGTCCTCGAGCGGCAGCATGACCAATTGCTCAACGTCTTCAGGCGACGCCCCTGGGTAACTGACAGAGACGTTGACGAACGGAATGCTGATGTTCGGCAGCCGGTCGACCGGCAGTCGCGTGAAGGCCACAATGCCCATGAGCACTATGCCCAAAATCACCATGAGCATGGCCAAGGGCCTGACCAACGCGAACCGTGTAAGTCCCATGTGCGCTTCCCGCCTAACGAACGCTATTGCTGTATATACAGCGTACCAGCCGAAAGGTTACACGGTACGGTACGAGATGTGGACTGCCCTTGCAACACCGTCTGCGGGGTGCAAGAGCTCACAGTTGAGGGGAGCATGTCATTCCGAACGGAGTGAGGAATCCCTTAGCGCCGGGTGGTGGTGACTATCCGGGAACGAAGGGATGCCTCCTTGCGTCGGCATGACACGGGTTTGCGCACACAGCACCCGAGCACTGAGTTCTTACGCGCAAGTCGGTACGCTCTGAAAACGTCTGCCTAATTACTGTTGGCAGGTGGAATGCTCAGGCGCTGAGAGAGCTGCGCAATTGTGGACCTCGCCTACTCCTCAGGCTTCTCCAACTCGAAAGCCTCATGCAGCGCCCGCACCGCCTTCTGCACCTGATCGGCCTCGATCACGCAGGTGATGCGAATCTCCGAGGTGGTGATCATGTCGATGTTGATGTTGTTCTTCGACAGCGTGTCGAACATGCGGGCGGCGTAGCCCGGCGCGTTCTGAATGCCGGTGCCCACGATGCTCACTTTGGCGAGCTGGTCGGCGCTGACGCAATCCCGGGCGTCGATGGCCTGCGCGGTGGGGCGGACGAGCGCCATTGCTTTCGCCAGGTCGGTGCGCGCCACGGTGAAGGTGAGGTCAGTGCGATTCTCGATGCCAGTGTTCTGCACGATGGTGTCGACGCTCAGCCCGGCCTCGGCCAGAGGGGCGAAGATGCTGGAGGCGATGCCGGGGCGGTCGGGCACGCCGACCACGGTGATTTTGGCGACATTGGTGTCGTGGGCGATACCGCGGACCTTGTTACGAACTTCCATAGCTACACTCCCGTGGATGAGGGTTCCCGGCTCGTCACTAAAGCTGCTGGCGACCGTGATCGGCACGTCGAAAATGGCGCCAAGTTCTACCGACCGGTTGTGCATCACCTTGGCGCCCAGGCTGGCGAGTTCCAGCATTTCGTCGTAACTGATCTCATTGAGCTTACGCGCCCTGGGCTCCACCCGCGGGTCGGTGGTATAGATGCCCGGAACGTCGGTGTAAATCTGGCACTGCGCCTTCAACGCGGCTGCCATGGCGACGGCGGTAGTGTCGGAAGCGCCACGGCCGAGCGTCGTGATGTCCTGCTCGTCGGTCATGCCCTGGAAGCCTGCCACAATCACGATGCGGTTGTGCTTCAACTCCTCCTGGATGCGAGAGGGGTCGATGTCGACAATGCGGGCTCGGCGGTGCAACGCGTCGGTGCGAATGCCCGCCTGCCAGCCGGTGAGGCCGATCGCGTCGTACCCCATCGCGTGCAGCGCCATGGTCACCAGTGCGCTGGAGACCACCTCGCCGGTGGAGAGCAGCAGGTCCATCTCGCGCTCTCGAGGGTTGTCGTTCAACTGGCTGGCCAGCTCGATCAGGCCATCGGTGGTTTTGCCCATTGCCGATACCACGACGACCACCTGGTTCCCACCATCGTAGGTAGCGGCGATCCGGCGGGCGACGTTGCGAATGCGTTCTGCGTCGGCCACCGAGCTGCCGCCGTACTTCTGGACGATCAATGCCATCTGCTCAACACTCCTGAACGCGCTGCCTTATTGAAGGATACACAAACGTGGGTTCTCTAGACGGAACGGATGACGTGCGCCCCCTGCGCGCTCGGCCGGGCGACTCGCACCTCGCCGTTCACACCCAACCGCTGCCCCTCCGCCTGGAGGGCCTGCGCCACGACGCCGGCAGGTCCTCGGGTGAGCGCCAGCACGGTAGGCCCGCCGCCGCTGAGGTACGCGCACAGCGCGCCGGCCGCCAGCGCAGCATCGAACAGCGGGAACATGCCGGCGAACACCTGACCGCGGGCCGGCTGGTGCAGCTTGTCCTGCGTGGCGAACCGCAGCACGTCCAACGATCCGGTTGCCAGCGCGGCCACCAGCAGGGCGGTTCGGCCCACCTGAAACACCACGTCGGCGCGGCTGAGCTGGGTGGGCAGCAGCTTGCGTGTCTCGTGGGTTGGCATCGGAAAGTCGGGGATGAACAGCGCGGCCTCCAGCCCCTGGGGAAACGGCACCCCAACGCCGGTCAGCTTGCCGTCTTCCAGCACGCTGGCCTGGAAACCACCCAGCAGACACGGCGTCGAGTTGTCGGGATGGCCCTCAATCTGCGCGCACAGTTCAGCCACCTCGGCCTCAGACAGCGGGTACCCTTCCAGCGCATTGGCCCCCAGCACGCCGGCCACGATTGCCGCTGCGCTGCTGCCCATGCCGCGCCCCACCGGAATTACGTGGTCGCAGCTAACCCGCAAAGGCTTGGGACTGCGGCCGGCCCGCTCGTAGAACCGGGCTGCCGCCAGCAGGATCAGCGCTTCGTGTTGACCGTCAAGGTCGTCACCGGGCGGAGAGCCGTCGCCCACCTCCAACCGGACGGTGTCGAAAATGTCCAGGGCAATGCCGAGACAGTCGAAGCCCGGCCCAAGGTTGGCCGACGTCGCGGGCACCCGTAGCTCGACGCTTGTAGGCATGGGTCACTCTCTCCTTCTCCAGAAACGGGCCGGGGCCAGAACGCTAGGTCAAGTGCGCCGAGCCCGGTAGCACCGCCAGCAGCGCCGTAACCGTGATGAGGCTGAGCACCGTGGTGGCCAGCACCACACTCGTCACGAACCGCGGGTGTGCGTTGAACTCGGTGGCCATGAGCGTGGTGAACACCGCGGTGGGCATGGCTGCCTGAATCAACAGCACATCGCGGGTTGCGCCCGCAATACCCAACCCAAGAATAATACCGTACGCCACGGCCACCCCCGCCAGCAGCCGCGTCGCGACGGCCAAGCCGACCAGTCCCGGCCGCTCGATGGCGGTGTTGCGCGCCATCTGCATGCCCAACATCACCAGCATGAGCGGGATAGCCGCCTTTGCTGCGAGGTCGGCCGAGGCACCGATGAACGGGGGCGGCGTCACCCGCAGCAGGTTGAAGACCAGCGCCGCCGCGGTGGCGTAGATCTGCGGCAGCTTGAACACCTGCAACAGTGCCTGCCAAGCGCTGGCGCTCGAACTCGACGCGACCATGACCGCGATGGTACCGCTGAAGATGGATTGCACCACGAAGATCAGGATCGCCTTCTCGAGCCCCGGCTGGCCGTAGGCCAGCAGCACCACCGACAGGCCATAGTTCCCGACGTTGGGGAAGGCGGTGCTGAGCATGAACGCCGCCGTCATACTGCGGTCCAGCCGGCCCAGGCGGGATATGACGACGGCCAGCGCCAGCATACCTGCCGTCATCAGGGCCGAGAACAGCATGATGAGCAGCGGTTCCGGGCTCCGCAGGTCGGTGTTCAGCAATGCCGTGAACACCAGACAGGGCTGCAGCACGTAGATGGAGACTTGGCTTAAGGGGACCAGAGAGAGCTGCAGGCGGCGCTGCACAGCGTAACCGAAAGCGGCCACCACCAGCACCGGCAACACCACGTTGCCGAATATTTCGAGCATGAAGTAAGGAGCCTAGGAAAGGGAATGCGCGGGTAGCAGTATACCATCCGTCCCTATCACGTATGCGCCGGGGCGCTCCTCCTCACCCGGCTCCATGAGGAGAAGCCCGTGCCTTTCTTCCGCCAGCCGCCCGCCCATGAGTGCCCGTCGCATGCAGCGAGCGGCTCGCAAACCGGTGGCCGGCTAGCTCGCGGGCAAGTGCTCCAGCACCAGCTCATAACACTCGGTGACGGTGGGCTGCACGGCGTCGGGCCCGGCCGCCGCGACAGCTGCCGCGCGATCGGCGTGCTCCAGGTAGGCGTCATAGGCAGCGCGTCCGGTCCACCGCCGCAGCAGCAGCGCCTCGTGCGCGCCATCGCCGCTGCGATCGAGCCGGCGGTAGGTCTTGAGGTGCTGCACGCCACCGGATGCGAGGGCCGCCCGATCGAAACCGCGTCGGGTCGCCAGGAACCCCTCCCAGCCACCGTCGGGTAGCTGATAGAGGCTGCGTACCACAAAGCCGCCGCTGGAGCTGCCGGGCGCCGCCTGAACGTCCTCCCACTCCTGCACCAGCAGGTTTTGCCACAGCCCTACCGCGGGGTTGGCCGCAAACGCCTTCTGCACGTCACTCTGCCGGTACGCGGCGTGCACTGCGGCATCGGCCCAGGTGCGGGTGATGAGGTACTGAGTGGGGTTACCGAGGTACCGCGAGATCTGAGCATCGACGAAGCCGGGCGCCTGCGACATCAGGCCGTGCAGTTGGGTGAGCCGCGCGATCATCGCGGTGTGCCGGTCCAGCGGCACCGCCTTCAGCTCCAGGTGTAAGTAGGCCATCACCGTCTCCTTTGAAGACAAAGCGGGGTGCAGATGCACCCCGCTTGCTATGACGTTACGAGAGGAACTTAGTGGTGTGAAGCACCTAAAGTGATGTGGACGTCCGAGCGGGAGAGTCCAGAGAGGGCAGCAGCCCTTGGCGCCTGCCCTGAGCAATGTCGAAGGGGCGGGGGTGTTCGAGGGGGAACCCCCTCGACTCCTAAAAAGTTCCATGGGTGGGCGGAGGGAACCATCGCGCTCATCCGAAGGCCGCGAG
>CAXNDA010000014.1:0-13679 GCA_964200875.1 Chloroflexota bacterium
GCACGTACCGCGTGCCAGCGCGGGCAGCATGCATTGCGCTGCGTTCGTAGGTTCGTCTGCCCGGGCTCCGGGTGACCGGCAAGCCTGCGGCGCTCCATGCCTTGGACATCTTTGAGCAGTTCCCGTCTCTGGGCTTCGAGGATGCACTCTATCTCGCCCACGCAGAGCTGGACGGCCTGGAGGGCATCTACTCTTACGACCGCGGCCTCGATAAAGTCCCCGGCGCGAACCGCTTCGAACCCGCCCCTCTGTAACGGCGCGACCGCACGGGCGTTCTACCCAATGCGGCCATTATGACAACCACCCGAAGCCGTCCACCCACCCGTATGTCCGGCTACACTGGCCGGAAAGCTGCACCGCGCCGTCGTTCCAGCGGCAGCCGCGGCGGGCCGCCCTTCAGGCTCCCCAACCTCCGCCTCGGCTGGCTGCTGAAGCCGCTGGGCATTCTGGCCGTAGCGCTGTTCCTGATCGGCGGCCTTGGGCTCCTCGCCTACATCTCCCTGCCGTTTCTCATCCATGGTGCACTCACGCTGTTCGGCGCCGGCATCATCGCGCCGCCCCTCGCGGTGGCTTTCGTCGCCTTCCGCTGGTGGCGGCTTCACAGCGGACGCGCGGTGTTGCGCAGTCACTGGCGGCTGCTGATCGGGGGCACCCTGCTGTACGCCGGGGCTATGGCCCTGCTGGGCGTGTTTCGGCCCGAAGCCGCGTTGTTCGGCGTCAGTCTTGCCGAGGTGACGGTCAGCGGATTACTGGGTCAAGCACTGCTCGGCGAACCGTCGCTGCTGCGCCTGCTGCGCACGTTGGCTCCCATGGTCCTCGGCATCGCCATCGCCTTTCCGCGCAGTCTGCGCCTGAGCTGGACCGGCCTGCTGCTGGCTGGCGCGTGGGTCATCGGGCTGCGGCTCCCCCAACGGAGCGCGGCACTGACGGTGGCAGGCGTCCGCAAGGTTCGCCAGCGGCTGGCCGAGGCGAAGACCGCCCCGGTGGACGACGACGATGAGGATGAGCCCGATGTGGCGAGTGTCGCTGAGGCAGCACCCTCAGTGCCGCGACCACTCGAGTTACGGCCAACTGAAACTGCCCCAGAGGATGACGCTCCGATCGAGCCGCCCGCCGCAGGCCGCTGGGAACTCCCCGCCATAGCCCTGCTGGACGAGATGGACGAGGTGGAGGTCATCGACCAGAGCCAGCGAGCGCGCCAGATCGAGGACGCCCTCTCCAGCTATGGTGTCGACGCCAAGGTGGTGCAGATCAACGTGGGGCCCGCGGTCACCCAGTTCGGCATCGAGCCCGGGTGGGATGTGAAGACCCGCGAGATTCGCGACCGCGACGTCACCGGCCGCTTCAAGCTCGACCGCAACGGCAGCCCCATCGTCCATACCGAAGAGATTTCCCGCACCCGCGTGAAGGTCGAGCGGATCACCGGCCTCTCGAACAACCTGGCGTTGGCGCTCGCCGCCCCCTCTGTGCGCATTGAGGCCCCCGTACCGGGCAAGAATGTGGTCGGTATTGAAGTGCCGAATCTCACCGCCAGCATGGTCTCGTTGCGTTCGGTCATCGAGACGCCGACCTACCAGCGGTTGCGGGCCCGCGCCAAGCTGGCGCTGGCGCTGGGTCAGGGCGTGGCCGGCGACGTGGTGGTGGCCGATCTGGCGAAGATGCCCCACCTGCTGATAGCCGGGGCCACTGGCAGCGGCAAGAGCGTGTGCATCAACACCGTCATCTGCTCCATCATCATGCACGCCTCGCCCGACGACGTGCGGTTCATGATGGTGGACCCCAAGCGGGTGGAGATGACGCCCTACAGCAACATCCCCCACCTGCTCTGCCCCGTGATCGTGGAACCGGAGCGGGTGGTGGGCACGCTGCAGTTCGTGATCCGCGAGATGGAGGAGCGCTACCGCAAGTTCGCGGCCATCGGCGTCCGCAACATCGAGGGCTTCAACAAGAGTCCACGCGCCGCCGAGCACATGCCCTACTGGGTCATCATCATCGACGAGCTGGCCGACCTGATGATGGTGGCGCCCTTCGAGGTGGAGAAGAGCCTGTGCCGGCTGGCGCAGCTCGCCCGGGCCACCGGCATTCACCTGGTGGTCGCCACGCAACGGCCATCGGTCGACGTCATCACCGGCCTGATCAAGGCGAACTTCCCCACCCGCATCAGCTTCGCCGTAAGCTCGCAAATCGACTCCCGCACGATTCTGGACACCGGCGGCGCCGAGAAGCTGCTGGGCCGCGGTGACATGCTGTATGTGCCCACCGACGCCACCAAGCCCAAGCGGGTGCAGGGCGCCTACGTGTCCGACACCGAGGTGGAGCGAATCGGCATGTACTGGGCCGACGATCGCTTCCGCGACCTGCGCCCGAAGCAGTTCGCTGAAGAGGTGGAGCAGGCCATCGCCGCCGCATCGGGCGAGGGCGAGACCGACGACGACCCGCTCATCGACCGAGCGCGCGAACTAGCAGCCAGCTCCGAGCGAGTGTCCACGTCGTTCCTGCAACGCCGCCTGCGCATCGGCTACCCGCGCGCCGCCCGCTTGATGGAGGCGTTGCGCGACGAGGGCTACGGCGACGACAGCGAGGACGAGTCGTTCTAGGCAAACGCTCGTGCGTTGGTAGGCTGCTGCGAGCGGGTATTATAGAGGCGAGGAGGTGCCCAATGCGTCTACCAAGCCTTCACGGCGTCATTCGCCGCCGAATGCTGATCAACTATCGAGCCGATCCCGAAGTCACCCAGGCTCAGCTGCCGGCCCCCTTCCGCCCGAAGCTGCACCAGGGTAAGGCTATTGTCGGCATCTGCCTGATCCGCCTGGAGCAGGTGCGGCCCGGGTTCACCCCAGTCAGCCTGGGTATCAGCGGCGAGCACGCAGCTCATCGCATAGCCGTGACCTGGGATGACAATGGATCGGAACGGGAAGGTGTCTACATCCCTCGGCGCGATACCAACTCGGTGCTGAGCCGGCTCGCAGGAGGGCGCTTATTCCCGGGCACTTTGCACGCGGCGACATTCGACGTAACGACCGGCGGCGACCAGATCGACTTCCACATGACGTCCCATGATGGCAACGTAAGCGTCGACACGCAGGTGAAGGTTGCGCCGTCCCTGCCAGAGGCGTCGTCGTTCCAGAACCTGGCGGAGGCTTCGGCATTCTTCGAAGCGGGGGCGCTTGGCTACTCGGCCACCGTCGAGCCGCATCGATTCCACGGTATGACCATCAACGTCCCAGCCTGGCGGGTCGAGCCACTCGCAGTGGAATCGGTGTACTCCAGCTACTTCGCCGATGCCACCCGGTTTCCTGCCGGCAGCATCGAGTTCGACTGCGCGCTGCTCATGCGGAACCTCGACAGTGAATGGCGCAGCGAAGCCGACCTATGTCCGCAGTCGCGTCTGGCGGCGTGATACGCTTAACACCAGTTCCGTAATGTTCCCGCTTGGAGGTTGCTTGTGAAGGGTTGGTTGGTTACGCTCTCTGGTGTTGCGCTGCTGTTCGGTGCGGTCGGCTGCTCCGGTGTGCTGAGCCCGCCCCCGACGCCGACCATACCGGCTCCCACGCGGGCGCCTGCTCAACCCACACCACCCCCAGCCGCCCAAGGAGGCACCGTGACGCAGAAACAGTACCCGGCCGCTCCGGCCATGAGCATTGACCCGAATAAGGAGTACACCGCGACCTTTGAGGTCGAGGGCAAGGGCTCCTTCACGGTCAAGCTCTTCGCCAAAGAGGCGCCGATCACCGTCAACAACTTTGTGTTCTTGGCCCGCGACGGTTATTACACCGGCACCACCTTCCACCGCGTGATTTCCGGCTTCATGGCCCAGGGCGGCGACCCCACCGGCACCGGCATGGGTGGCCCCGGCTACAAGTTCCAGGACGAGTTCGCCCCGACGCTTAAGCACACCAAGCCGGGCATTCTCTCGATGGCGAACGCCGGGCCAGGCACCAACGGCAGCCAGTTCTTCATCACGTTTGGGCCGACGCCGCACCTCGACAACAAGCACAGCATTTTCGGCGAGGTCAGCGAGGGAATGGACATCGTGAACAAGATCACCATCCGCGATCCGCAGGGCTCTCGCCAGCCGGGCGACAAGATCGCCTCCCTCACCATCACCGAGAAGTAGTCCGGCTCCGGTGTACCCCGATCCGTTCGTGGTGCACTTCCTCTCGTTCCTCTCCCGGCCCCGTGGCCTCCGTCTTTTGGACGCAGGCTGCGGGGCCGGTCGCAACGCCCGCTATCTCGCCGATGAAGGCCTTGACGTCTCCGCTATCGACATCAGCGCGGGTCAGGTGGGCCGGGCGCGGGCTGCCGCCAGCCGGGCGACGCAGTCGATAGCATCCGTGACCGCACTCCCCTTCCGCACTGAGGCCTTCGACGCTGTCGTATGCACCAGCGTGCTGGAGTATCTCCCCGACCCAGCGGCCGCCGAAGCCGCCTCAGAACTACAGCGGGTGCTGTCGCCCGGTGGACGCTTGCTGGTCGTAGCCGCCGCCGCCGAAGGCTCCGAGCCTGGCTACGGGCCGGCCGAGGGTGACGCATCGGGTACGGTCGCACGGCTGACCAGCAAGGCCGACCTCAAGCGATGGTTCACCAAATGCCACACCATCGAGCTCCTGCACCTGCAGTTGGAGGAACCGGCGAGCGCTCCGGTGCGGGCCCAGTGGGCGCTGATCGCTCGTAAACAGTGACCGCAGCGTCGCTGGCCGCTGCGATCAACCGGCACTCGGCTGTGCTGGTCGCGGCGCTTCTCTTGGTGAGCTTCGCCGCCCGCATCCTTCGGATTGAGGCGCCGCCGATCCCCATCTTCGACGAAGGCCTATTCTACATTCCCGCGGCGCGCGCCTATTTGGCGGGCCTGCCCGACCCCAACCCCGAGCATCCCCCCCTCGGCAAGTTGCTCTTCGCCGCGGGCATGGCGCTCTTCGGCGACACGCCAATGGGATGGCGTATTATGTCGAGTATCGTCGGCACGGCGGGCATCGGCCTCACCTTTTTGCTGGGGGCACGCCTGTGGGGTAGTGCTGCAGCCGGGTTGGTGGCGGCAACACTGTTGGCATTTGACCTGCTTTGGTTCCTGTTCTCGCGCCTCATGATGTACGACGTCTTCCTGGCGACCTTGGTGTTGGCGGGCTTAACGCTGGCGTGGCGACATCGGGAGACGGGTGGCTCCGCCGCGCTGGCGGGCGCGGGGCTCGCCATTGGCCTGGCGGCCGCGGTGAAGTGGGCGGGCCTATGGGCGCTGGCCCCGGCGCTGCTGGCCTGCGCATTCGCCCCCCGGCGTTGGACCGTGGCGGACGTCGGCCGCAGGGGTGCGCTGTTAGGCAGCGGCGTGGTGGCCGGCTATCTCATCCCCTGGACCTACCACATCGCAACCCTGGGGTACGGCCCGGCCGAGCTGGTGCAGCAGCACGTCGAGATGCTGCAGTATCACGTGGCGTTGCGGGCCAGCGCCGACCCCAGTGCGCAGTGGACCACACCGCTGCGCTGGCTGCTGAACGAGCCGCTGATCTTCACCAGCCGCGACGATCGTTCCATCTGGGTGCCGGCGCTGGCGAACCCCCTGTTGTTCTGGGGCGGGCTCGCCGCCGCCGCCTGGTGTGGCTGTCAGATGCTCGCGGGCAAGGGCCTGCGGGAGCGCCTCGCAGGCCCGCACGCCTTTCTCGCGGTATGGGTGCTGGCCTTCTACCTGCCGTGGTTCGCATTTCCACGCATCAAGTACTTCTACTACTTGCTGCCGCTGCTGCCGGCACTCGCCCTCGCACTCACGGGCGGCCTGCACGCGCTGCTGCAACCGCCAGCGGGGCCCCGGCGCAGGCTGGCCGTTGCGGGGTACGCCATGGGCCTGGTGGCTGTGGCGCTGGGCATGTATCCGGCGGTCACCGGTATGTTGAGCGGGGCACGCTGACCATGGCGACACTTGCGACGCTGGCCCGGCTCTACGGCATCCAGCCATCCTACCGGGACTACCGAGGGCAGGTCCGCCACGCCTCCGAAGCGGCGTTGCGCGCCACGCTCGCAGTATTCGGTGCACCACCAGTGGCCAACGACAACGAGATTCGGGCGGCCATCACCCAACGCCGGGCAGAACTGGCTCGTCCAACGCCACCTGCGGCCGCTTATTGGCTGGGTCAAGGGAACACCATCCGTGTACGACTCCACGCGCCTGGGACGGACTTCAGGCTCCACCTGGACCTTCGGACGGAAGAGGGCAATCATCATCGCTGGTCCGTGAGTCCGGAAACCCTTGCGGCAGGGGCAATCCGTGAGCGAGCGGAGAGCCAGGTCACCGTCGACGTCGCCCTCCCGGCAGGCCTACCGGCGGGCTACCACACGCTGGACTCGGAGATCGCAGGGCGCCATTGGCAGACGCTAGTCATCGCCGCCCCACCCAAGGCCTACCAGCCCGGATTACCCGGCCGCTGGTGGGGCGCCTTTCTGCCGCTGTACGCGCTGCGGACCGGCCGGGCTTGGCACGCCGGCGACTACAGCGACCTACGACGGCTGGTGGATTGGACGGCGCAGCACGGCGGCCAGATGGCCGGCACGCTACCGCTGCTGGCGGGCTTTCTCGACGGCGCACCGTATGACCACAGCCCCTACGCGCCGGCCAGCCGGTTGGCGTGGAACGAGCTGTACATCGACATCGAAGCATCCCCGGAGCTCGTGTACGCCCCGGCCACTCGAGCCCTGCTGCTGGACGCGACGTTTGCCAAGGCCATCGAGGACCTGGGCGAACGGCGGATGGTGGACTACCCGGCCCTGTACCGCCTCAAGCGACGTGCGCTGGAGCCTCTTGCAGAAGCGCTGTTCGCGCCGGGCAACGAGTCGCGCCTTGCCGGCTTCCATCGGTTCCTCGAGGCGTCCCCTCACCTGGGCGAGTATGCGCGCTTCCGTGCGATTGGTGAACGGCAGGGAACAGCCTGGCAAGCCTGGCCCGAGCGGCTGCGTTTGGGCGACGTCGATGCAGGTGACTACGACCAAGCGGCGGCCCACTACCACGAGTACGTACAGTGGTTGGCCACTGAACAGCTTGCCTTGATTGCACCGGAAGCGTCGCCCGCCGGTTTGTACATGGACCTTCCGCTCGGAGTCCACGCCTCCGGGTTCGACACGTGGCGATTTCGCGAGAGCTTCGCCCCGGGAGCATCGGCTGGTGCGCCGCCCGACGGTCTCTTCGTCGGTGGTCAGGACTGGGGATTCCCGCCGCTGCATCCCCAACGCCTCCGGCGGGACAGCTACCGCTACTTCATCGGCGTGGTACGCCACCACATGCGCCACGCCCGCGTGTTGCGCATCGACCACGTCATGGGCCTCTATCGGCAGTACTGGATTCCGCAGGGCTTCGCGGCCACCGAAGGCGTGTACGTGCGCTATCCAGCGGACGAGCTTACGGCGATCCTGTGCCTGGAGTCGCACCGCCACCGTTGCGTAGTGGTCGGCGAGAACCTCGGCACGGTGCCTGCCGCGGTCGAGCACCTCCTGGAGCGGCACGGCTTCCGGCCCATGCACGTCGCCGAGTTTGCCGCGACCGGCGACGCGCGCGGGCCGTTCGCCGAGCCGGCCCCCGCGTCGCTGGCGGCTATCGGCACCCACGATACCCCCACCTTTGCAGGCTGGTGGTACGGACTGGACATCCACGATAAGCTCGCCCTCGGCCTTGTTGATGAAGACCAAGCACGGGAAGAGCACGCCGGACGCGAGGCGGTGCGCACCTCTATCGAAGCCTACGTCACCCAGCGAGAAGCCGACCGCTCGCCCGACGACCCTCCGCTCACCCGCTGGCTATCCGGTACGCTGCGCCACCTCGCAGAAAGCGACGCCTGGGCGGTGCTGGTGAACCTGGAGGATCTGCTGCTGGAGCTGCAACCGCAGAATGTGCCCGGCACCCATCGAGAGCGGCCGAATTGGCTGCGCAAGGCGTCAGCGACACTCGAAGCGATGATGTCGGACCCTGCCGTTGGCCGTATCCTCGGCGAAGTCGCGCGCCTGAGGCGCCGCTGAACAGCGCCACCCTCAGGGTCCGTTTACGGATGCCACGCCGGGCAGTACAGTGATTCCAATGCACCGATGGAGGGGACGTCATGCTCACCCGTGAAGAGAACGAGCTGCTGACCAGAACCGACCGTGGCGCGCCCATGGGCGAGACCATGCGCCGCTACTGGATTCCGGCCCTGATGTCGGTGGAAGTACCCGAGCCCGACGGCCCGCCGGTGCGAGTGCGCCTGCTGGGCGAGGACTTGGTGGCCTTCCGCGACAGCAGCGGCCGGGTGGGCCTGCTGGAGGAGGGGTGCCCGCATCGGCTGGCAAGTCTGTGGCTGGGCCGCAACGAGAACGGCGGCCTGCGCTGCGTGTATCACGGCTGGAAGTTCGACGTAACCGGGCAGTGCACCGAACAGATGAACGAGCCCGAGTCCTTTGCCCACAAGATCCGGGTGACGGCGTACCCCGTGGTGGAGCGCGGCGGCCTGGTGTGGGCCTACCTGGGCCCGGCCGATCGTCAGCCGCCGGCGCCGGATTTCGAATGGACCCGGGTGCCGGAGTCACACCGCAACGTCACCAAGGTGGTCGAGCAGTGCAACTGGCTTCAAGGGCTCGAGGGCGGCATCGACACCTCTCATGCCCCGATCTTGCACCGCCGGCTCACGCTCGACACCAAGGAACCCGGTATCTCGGCCAATACGCCACTGGTGCAGGGCAGCGCCCCGCTTCTGGAGGTCGATGTCACCGACTATGGCTACCGCTACTTCGGCGTGCGCGAGCTGAAGGGCAACCGAGTCTACGCACGCGGCTACCAGTTCGTGATGCCCTTCACCCAACTCCGGCCGCAACGGTTCGACCTTGCCACCAACGAGGAGCGCTTGGTGATTCCCGGCCACATCTGGGTGCCGCGCGACGACCACAGTTGCGTGGTCTACAACTGGATCTACAGCTACGGCGACGAACCCCTCAACGCCGAAGACCGCCTGGAGACCAACTTGGGCAATGGGCCACAGTACGTGGATGAGGAGAACGGCTACGTCAGCCGGGCCAACCGCTCGAACAACTGGAACATTGACCGCCGGATCCAGCAGCGCGAGACCTTTACCGGCATTCGCGGCATCAACGCGCAGGACCGCGCCGTGCAGGAGAGCATGGGAAGGGTGGTTGATCGCAGCCGCGAGCACCTTGGTCCGGCGGACAAAGCGGTTATTGCCATGCGCCGGCTGCTGATCCAGGCTGTGCGCACGGTGCAGGAAGGCGGTAACCCACTGGGCGCCAGCGATGCTTATTACCAGGTACGCGCCGAGGAGGTGCTGACCGCCGCTGGGAGCGACTGGCGCAGCGAACTGTTGCCGCTGATGGACCTGCGCGCCACCCTACCGGTGCGAGGCTAATCCGCCCTCACCATACCAGAGCCAAACATCGCCGCAGAAACGCGCCAGTTGCTGCCTGTCGACGACCTTCGCCCCGCTCACGCTGAGGCCCTCGAGCACGAGCAGAGAACCGGCGCCTAGGGTTGACTTGTTCCCGAATGTTCGCCACCACCCGGCGCTAAAGGATTCCTCGCGCGGCTCGGAATGACAGGTTCCCCTTCGACGCCGAATTGTCACCTCGTACACTCGTACACCCCAAGTTGCGCCTTCTCTCGGGAAGTGGTATCACTGCTCAATACGCAGTCTTGGAGGGAGCGATGAATCGAGCCCACTTACTGTTCGTCGGCGCAACGGCAGTTGTAGCGCTGGCCCTGAGCGCCTGCAGCACGCCGCAAACCTCTGCTCCCGCACCGTCGGGCGGCGCAGACACCGGGCCGGTGCAGCCCAAGGTCAATCGGCTGGTGATTGCCATGCCGCAGCCGGCCCGCGAGGCCAACAACCCCAGCCGGGACCTCTCGCCGCCCGACATCGTTCAGTTGCGGCCTATGTACGAGCAGCTCATCGCCGTGGGCACCAAAGACGGCAAGTTCGAGCCGCTGTTGGCCACCTCGTGGGCGCTGGAGCCGGACGGTAAGGCCTATCGGTTTAAGCTGCGCCAGGGTGTGAAGTTTCACGACAACTACGGCGAGATGACGTCGAAGGACGTCGCCTTCACCATGGCGGATCTCTCTGCGCAGGAGTCTATCCACTCGAACGCGGCCGACCATCGGAATCTCATCGAGAAGGTCGATGAGATTAACGACTACGAGATCGTGTTCAGGTTCCGCCGGCCCGACGCCGCCTGGCTGGGCAACATCTCGATGCAGCTCAGCGGCATGGAGATTCACAGCAAGAAGCACTTCGAAGAGAAGGGCAACCCAACCCTGAGTGACAGGGCCGTGCCGGGTACCGGCGCCTATCAATACAAGGAACGGCAGCAAGGCGCCTTCGTTCGTTTCGACCGGGTGGCCTACCAGCATTGGCGGGTACAGCCGGACTTCCCCGAGCTGGAAATCCGCTGGGTGGGCGAGGCGTCGACCAGGCTGGCCGCGCTGTTGGCTGGCGAGATCCAGATGGCGCCGATACCGAACGACCTGCAACCATCGGCCCTCAACCAGGGTATGAAGATAGCCACAGGCACCGTGAAGGGTGTGCGGTTCTTCCTGCGCTTCCGCGGCGTCTATCTGAACGACACCAAGGACGTGTCCAAGGGGTACAAGTTTCCCGATAGCCCCTTCATGGATCTGAAGGTCCGACGCGCGCTCAACAAAGCCATCAACCGCGACGAACTGAACAAGACGCTGTTGGCCGGCAAGGGCGAGCTGATGGTGAACAACCACTTCCACCCCGTGTACCGCAAGGGCTGGAACGCCGACTGGGAGAAGCGCTTCCCGGAGGAGTATGGCTACGACCAGACGAGGGCCCGCGCGCTGCTTCAGGAGGCGGGCTACGGCCCCGGCAAGCCTCTGACCACCAACATCATTCTGACGAACCTGGGTGAACTGCCGAATACGCCAGATATTCTGGAGGCGGTGGCAGGCTACTGGCGCCAGGTGGGCGTGCAGGTCAACCTGCTGACCATCGACCGGGCAGAGGACACCCGGCGCAACAATGCCCAGGAGTTCAACAACCACATCTCGCCGTGGGTAGCGCCCTCCGACCAGTTCCTGGGCGCCTTCATCTTCAACAGCTACAGCAACCGGCCGCCCGCGGGTGACGTGGTGTATGCGCCTGACGTGGACGAGGCGTTCCAAAAGGTGCGCGCTGAGCTGGATGACAAGAAGCAAGACGATCTGTGGCGCCAATACGGCGAGGCGCAGTTCCGGGCTGTGCAACACATGCCTATGTTCTACCTGCCTGTGGAGGTGGTGTACAACCCGAAGATTATCAGCGAGTACATCTTCCCGGGCTCAATCTCCGGGCTCTATACCCACTTGGAGACGGTGAAGGCGGCCAGATAGCCAGAGCTGGCCTGATCAGAAAGGCGGAGGCACGTTCGCCTCCGCCTTTCTGATCCAACACCTATCCAACGCCTAGTTGCCGCCCTACCCGCTCACCGCCACGCCCAGCGCCTTGCCGACCAGGAAGGTGACACCGGCGGCCAGCGCCCCCAGGCCCAGCATGCGGAATGCGCCGAAAGCGATGGGGCGCCCGGTCAGCAGCGCTGTGCTGCCGCCCACGCTGGCCAGCGCGAAACCACTGAGCACTGCACTGGCGAAAAAAGCCGTGGGTCCCGTGGTGACAAGGTACGGCGAGAGTGGAATGAGCGCCCCCAACCCAAAGGCAACGAAGGAGCTGCCGGCAGCGACCCACGGCGAACCCAGTTGGCTGGGGTCGAGGCCAAGCTCCTCGCGGGCCAGCGTATCGAGCGCAGTCGCCTGGTTTGAGATCAGCTTGGTGGCCACGTTGCGAGCTTCCTCTGCCCCAAAGCCCTTGGCCCGATAAATCAGGGCCAACTCCTCCATTTCCTCCTCTGGGTTCTCCTCCAATTCGGCGCGTTCCAAATCCAGCTCGCGCTGCAGCAGTTCCGCTTGCGTGCGCACCGAGACGTATTCGCCGGTGGCCATGGAGAACGCGCCCGCCAGCAAACCGGCGAGTCCGGCCAGCAGCACTACCTCGGGACCGGGGTTGGCGCCGGCCACGCCCATAATGAGGCTGAGGTTCGACACCAGGCCATCGTTTACGCCAAACACCGCCGCACGGATGCTACCGCCGCCTGCACCGCGGTGGCGGCCCTCGCGCTCAGTGATGGTCAATGGCTCGCGCCCGCGACGGGTGGTGCGCATCTGCGCAAACAGGCGGCCGTGCATAGCCTCTTGCTCGGCCATGTCCTGGGCGCCCTCTTCTTGGGCGTACGCGTTCGCGCCACCGGTCTCAAACCATTCTAGGATCGGCAGCACCGTCTTGGTGCCGAAGCGCCGTGCCAGCCAGCCCAGAACTGCCGATCGGCGGCTTGGTTGCCAGCCGGGAATCTCTTCGCCCAGGGCCTCAAGCTTGACGCGCCAGCGATGGGCGTGAGCGTCCTCCATGTGTGCGAGTTCGCGCAAAATGGCCCCGCGCTCGGTCTCCGGCTCGACGTCGGCCAACCTGCGGTACAGTGCAGCAGCCTCCAACTCTGCCAGCAAGTACTGGCGAAAGCGCTCAGCATCCTGTCGTGAATCGGGCGTCTTTGTCACGGTCATAGGAGCCTCCGACATGGTTCGCCCCTATCATGCCACGGCGGTGGTGAGGGCAGCATGAGGAAACCCAAGCAAGAAGGCCCGTGCACTTGCACAGGCCTTCTTGCTTGGGGGACCGCAGTAGCTAGGGCTTCGCGTCGGCCTGCGCCCGGTGCATCGCGATCGCCTCGTGATTGGTGGAGTCGGCGCCCATGTAGATGCCACGGTCCCAGGTACGCTTCAGGGGATCGTGCACCTTGATGGTCATGCGGCCCACCTTCTCCACCTCCATGACGCAGGTCTCACCATCCTGCAAGGGTCCCAGACCCTCGTGGTTAGTACCGCAGGCAAGCACGTCGCCGGAATTCAGCGTCATGATGGTGCTGGCAAACTCGATGAGTTCTGGCACCCGGTGCTCCATATCGTCGGTGACGTAGTCATGCCGGAGCTGCCCGTCGTTCCAGAACTGCACGTGCAGCCGGTTGGGGTCCTCAATCTCGTCGGCGGTGGTGATGCACGGGCCGATGGGAGCGAAGGTGTCGAACGACTTCCCCATCCAGCTTCCCTGACGCCAGGTCGAGCGGCCCTGCCCGCGCGCCGAAACGTCGATGATGCCGCTGTAACCGAATACGGCGCTACGCCAATTCTCCTGCGAGACCCGCTTCGAAGGCCCCTTGAGCACGATGGCCAGCTCCGCCTCGTGCTGGAAGGTCCACGGGTCGGTGAACTCCGGAAGCTCCACCGTGTCGCCATCGCCGATGACGGCGTCGGGGTTCTTCAGGAACATGTTGAGCGGTCGAGCGTCACGCTGAGCGTGCTCCCAGTAGTTGCCGATGCAGCAGATGATCTTGCCCGGCCGCGGCAGCGGCGCTCGCAAGCGCACGGACTCCAGTGGCACCGCTGCGCCCTGGGTGGCCTCGCGGTCGAGAGCCGCACGCAGGTCATCAAAGTGGTCGATAATACCCCGCATCGTTTCCATAGGGGCACGGCCGGCGACCGCGGCAGTGGCTAACGCGATGCTGACAACCCCCCGCTCGGTGATCAACCCAGGTGTGGGGGCTGCCTGTGGGTTGCTCTGGAATAGTACAAGTTTCATAGATTCCTCCTAAGGCAAATGCCCGCAGCGAGTTCGCTG
>CAXNDA010000015.1:0-13510 GCA_964200875.1 Chloroflexota bacterium
CGCCCCATCATCGCCACCAAGGTGGAAATCATGCCGGGCGACGAGAACGACCTCGCGGCCGCCTGCGTCCGCTCGGTGGAGGCCAGCCTGCGCCGCCTGAACATGGACTTCGTCGACATTATTCAGGTCCATAACCCGCCCCATCTCAAACGCAACCTCGACATACCGGGTTGGGTGCACCTGGAGGTGGAGGACTACCTGGGCCCACGTGGGTGCCTCGAAGGTCTGGAGCGCTTGCAGCGGGAGGGTAAGGTCCGCTACTTCGGCTTCGCCAACGAGCACGCCGAAGCGCCAGCCGTGAAGCTGTTGCTCGACACCCGCAAGTTCAGCCTGATCAACGTGTGGTACGACTTGTTGAATCCCAGCGCTGGGTACCCGCCGGTACCCGGCATGCGGGTCGACACCGACTACCAGCAGTTGATCGACTACGCACAAGCCCTGGGATGCGGTACCGCTGTCATTCGCCCGCTGGCGGGCGGCACCCTCACCGACAACGCCGTGAGCGGTGGCACCCGCCATGCCTACGCCGGCGGCGGCCTGAGCCGCAATGTCGAGACCTATCAGCAGATGGTAGATCAGGCGCTGCCGATGAAGTTCCTTTCGCAGCAGGGGCAGCACACCCTGGCTCAAGCGGCGGTTCGCTTTATTCTTATGCACACGGGCGTGTGTTCGGTGCTCGGGGGCTTCTCCGACCTGCCACAGATCGAAGAGATGGTCTCCTGCTCCGGTGCGGGCGAGCTTTCCGAGCAGAACATGGTGCAGCTCGAGATGGTGTGGCGGTCGAACTTCGGTCAATGGCAGGGCCAAAGCTGGTCTGCGGCGTAGCCAGACAGCTGGGCTCCGGGAACTGAGAGAGGAGCGGTAACATGTCGCATCGCATCAAGGTACTGAGCCCTATCATCGCCCTGGTGGCCCTTGCCGCCATCGCGTGCCAAACACCGGCCCCCTCGGCCCCCACAGCAGGCGGCGGTGGCGACACCCCCAAGCGTGGCGGTATCGCGGTGATCGCGACCCGCGATGACCCACCGACTAACTGGGATCCTGGCTATACCAGCGGCATCACGCTGCATCAGGTCAGTACCGGCATCTTCGGCGCAGGCAACTTCGTTCGCCAATGCCGCAACGACGTGTACAAGGTCTGCCCCTATCTGGCCGAGAGCTGGGAGGCCGGCACCGACCTGACGACCTACACCTTCAAGATGCGGGAGGGCGTGTTCTGGAACGACGGAACGCCGTTCACCCCGCAAGACGCGGTCTACTGGCTGGACCTGACGCGCGGCACGCAGGTTGGCGATAAGACCCGGCCGGCCTGGATCGACGTCGGCACGCAACTGGTGCAGAAGGCCGAGGTCATCGACGGCAACAAGGTGCGGGTCACCCTGAAGGAACGGGTTCCGGCGTTCCTCGACATGATGAAGACCGCCACCATCAACATCGCGTACCCCCGGCATCTGTTCCAGCCCAAGATCGAGGCCGGCGACGTGCGGATTGGCCCGTCTGATGTGGGATTTGTAGCGCTTGGCCCCTATACGCTGGCCAAGCACGAGAAGGGCAGTCTGATTCAGCTTCGCCGCAACGAGAAGTACTGGGAGAAGGACGCCAAGGGCGAGCCACTGCCCTACCTCGACGGCATCGATTTCCCGGTGATGAAGGACCTGAACATCATTGTGGCGGCGTTCCGCACCGGCCGGCTGGACGGCGGCGCCCGTGGCACCGGTTTCGGCCTGCTGCCCGAGCAGCGGCAGGCGCTGGACCGCACCCTGCCGGGACAGGTGCAGTACGCCGAGATCGCCGGGTACCGCTGGCATATCGCCTGGAACCAACTGAGGCAGGGGCCGTGGCAGGACCTGCGGGTGCGCAAGGCACTCGGCCTATGGCTGGACAAGCGCGCGGGCGTGCAGGCGGTGGTAGGCGGCCAGAGCTTCCTGCACACCGTGATGGATCCACGCTCGGGCTGGCCCGATCCAGCGTGGGAGACGTGGCCTAGCTTCAACGCCAGCACCCGTGACCGAGACCGGGCTGACGCCAAGCGCTTGATGAGCGAAGCGGGTTTGGCCGGTGGGTTCGAGATGGACTTCTTCTGCCGCCGCAGTTGGGTACAGATCTGCGAATGGTTTCAGGGCGACTACTCCGGGCTCGGCGTGAAGCTGAAGCTCGACCTGGTGGACGACGCAACCTGGACCGACCGCCACCGTCGCGGCGACTTCGATGGACAGATCCAGATTGTCACCGTCACCTTCCCAGAGCTGCTGGAACAGCACTTCGGGCGTACCGGTCTCAACGCCGGCGGCCTACTGCGCCATAACGACGCTCAGCTCGTCAGCATGTTCCGTCGTTTCAAAGACGCGTCTGGTGACGACGCCCGGAAGCAGATCTACCGCGAAGTGGAGAAGTATGTGCTGCAGGACCAGTGGTACGCCATTCCACTGTTCGACGAACTGCTGGCGATTCCCTACCGGTCGTACGTCAAGGGGCTGATGCCCGGCCCCGAAGAGGTGAACCATAACCTCGATTACGCAACGATGTGGCTCGACAAGTGAGAACATAGCGCGAGAGGGTGGCCTGATGCATGAACGGACGCTGTTGGATGCCGGCGAGTGCGTGGCGGCGCTTGATGGCATGCTGGCCTCGGTGCGGGCGCAGTCACTGCCGCCGATGGCCCTGGTGATCGTCGACCAGTACGGCGACCTGATGGCGCTGGCCTGCATGGACGGCGTGACGCCCTTCGTGCGCGACTACGCCACCAAGAAGGCGTATACCGCGGCCCGCATGGGCGCCGACCTTGCGGATTTCGCGGCGCGCCTCAAGGCACAGCGGCGTTCGGTCACCGACTACGCCGACGCCAGGTTGGTCGGTGCGTCGCGTGGCGGCCTGGTGGTGCGTACAGGCGCCGGCTTGGTGGTCGGTGGTGTCGGTGTGAGCGGCGGAACCCCCGAGCAGGACGACGCTATCGCGCGAATCGGCATCGCAACGCTGACCGGAGGCTGAAGCTATGCAAGTACGTCAGGTGCTCGGCTTGGATGAAGCTATGCTCGCCGTGAAGGCGATCCTTGCCGAGAACAAGGCCTCGCCCGGCCGGCCGATTGCCGTGGCGATAATGGATGACCACTGTGACCTGGTAGCCTTCGTATGTGAGGCGGGGGTGAACCCAGCGTTGGCGCGTCAGAATGCGCTCCGCAAGGCGTACACCTCGGCCAGCATGCGGGTGGATACGATGGCCTTCGCCGACCGGTTCGATGGCCTCAAACGCACCATCGCCGACAGCGGGAACCTCAACTTCACGTCGGGTGGGGGTGGCCTGGTGCTGAAGAACAGCGAGGGCCTGATTCTGGGGGGCATCGGCGTCAGCGGCCGGCCCGACGGCGCCGAGGACGAGGCGCTGGCTCAGGCGGGGCTCCGAGCGCTCCGAGCAGCAGGGGTGGTGGCATGAGTCACGCGCACCCTCAGCTCGTGCCGGGGTTCTGATGCGCCCCATCCGCATGAGCGCGTTCGTGGGCGGCAGGCGCTACTCCACCGACCGGGCGACGCTGCTTGCCAGCGGCGAGAGCGACAGCGGCCCGGAATGGCTGCCGCGCGACAAGACGGCGTTCCTCTTCCGCGGCCTCGATGGCCGCTACTTCGCGCAGTTCCGCATGTTCGTCCAAGTGGGCCTGAACCCTCACGCCGAGCGCTACTGGATCGAGCCGATGGCCGAAACCACGGCGATACCCCTCTACTGGGAGCTACCAGACAAGCTGGTCGCCTACGAGGAGGCCTTCGCTTCTGCAAAGGTCACCTGACGGCAGAGACCGCAATGGCACGCAGAACGCTCGCCCAGCAACCGTAGGCTACGGTTGCCGGGCGAGCGTTCGTATTAGCAGCAGGCGGTAGCTTGCCGGCTACTTATCCAGCCAAACGGTCACGAAGTCGAGGTTGTGATTCACGTCCTCGGGCGGGTTCATCAGCCCCTTCACGTACGACCGGTAGGGGAAGGCGAACACCTCGTCGAACAGCGGGATAGAGTACACCTGCTCGACCAGGATGTACCGCTCAAGTTCACGGTAGATCTGCTGGCGCTGTTCCAGGGTGCGGGCAGCGTCGAACCGCCGGAAAAACTCCGGGATCTTCGGGTCCTCATGCTTGATTCGGGCGCCGCTATTCAGGCTGGCTCGGGTCGTCTGCGGCTCGAGCGACTCGGGGAACAGCCGGTCGAAGCGCAGAATCTGGGTGTCCCAGTCAGTGGTCGCCCGGCTCTGCTGCACCCAGGTGGCGTCGTCCTTAAGGTCCAACGGCATATCGACACCGAGGCCCGCCAGGTCGGCGTTCAGCCACTCGCAGAACGTGACCCATGTCCGACGGCACAGGTTCTGCACCTTCACGGTACCGGTCATGCCCGCCTGCGCCATCAGGCTTTTCGCCTCGCGCCGATCAGCCTCGCGGGTCGACTCGGCAAAGCCAGGCCACTTCTCCCAGTCTGCGTTCGGCCAGGGCGAACGTGGATCCATGACGGTGTGCAGGAAGCCCTGCCCGCCCATCACCGCCTGATTGCCGGCGCGCTTGTCGATCCACAGCGCCATGGCCTTGCGCACCCGCAGATCCTGCTGCGGGCCCGGCCGCGCAACGTTGAACATGAGGAACCAGCGCTGTCCAGCTATCTTGACGATGTTCAGCTTATCGCCCAAGTCACGCTCAAGCGCGGTGATCTGCTGCGGCAGCAGCGAGAATCCGGTGCCGCGCGCGCCGCCGTCCAGCCGGCCGGTGCGGAACGCTGCGACCATGGTATTGAGGTCGGTGATGATAGGGAAATCCAGCCCGTCCAGGTAGGGTAGTTGCTGGCCCTTGTCGTCCTTCTCCCAATACTTGTCGAAGCGGCGCACCTGGATCATGCTGCCCTTGTCGTGCTTCACGAACTTGTACGGGCCAAGGCCAACGTTGCCCACATCCTGGGGGCTCAGCATCACCTCGCCGGCCTCCATGCGAGCCTTCATCAGGTGCCGTACTAAGCCGACCATGAACTGCGGGTCGCTGATCTGGTTGAGGTAGACCGGCTGCGGCGCACCCAGCGTGAGGCGCACGCGGTTCCCGTCCAAGAGGTCTATCTGCTTGAGGTCGCCCCATGCAGCTTTCGTGGCCGCCGCCGGACGGGTCTTATCGCCTACCTTGAGTCCGTTGTAGTGAATCTTGAGCCAGAACTCGAGGTCTTCCGGAGTGAACTTCGTTCCGTCGTGCCAGAAGACGTTGTCCCGCAGCTTGAAAGTCCACTGGGTGAGGTCGCTGTTCACCTCCCAGCTCTCGGCCAGGTGCGGGCAGACCTTGTAGACGTCGTCGCGGCACTGCTTGACCAGGTTGCCCTCGCCGAACACCCCTGCCGCCACATGGGTGAGGGTGATGCCCGCCGAGAACTGGGGATCCCAGGTCGCGGGGTCCTCCCGGTTGGCGAAGACAGCCGTGCCGCCGAACTTCGGGCCGGCGCTCGGCGTGCTTGGCGACCCAGCGGGTGCTGCCGCTCCTTGGCATCCGGCCATCGCAAGCGCAGCCGCAACGATAGCGGTATGCCACAAGGCAAATCTACGACCCATCTGTGTGTCCTTTCGGTATCAAGCGGCGCCCGGCGCTTGCGCGCCAGACGCCGTAATTGGCTAGTAGTTGTCGGGCGCGCCGGTCACCTGTTGCGCCACCGTGATCGCCTCGCCCTCCGAGGTATAGCGGGTAACACTACCGGAGAACTCAACCTCGTACGCAGGTTCCCACGCCCGGCTCGCGGAAGCGCTATCGTCCGTCACTTCGTAGACGGTCGCGGTGCCTTTGGGGCCCTGCACACTCAGGTACTGTTCGCGTCCCATCGCTCACTCCTGCTAGACGGTGACCACGCCCCGCTTCTGCGCTTCTTCGATCCGGCGGTGCAATTCAGCCACCAGTGGCACCGCAGCGCCGTAGCGGTCGGACTCGCGTTCAGCCCCGCCCTTGTGATAGTTCAGGCGGTTGTTGTTGCCGTTGAACCGTGCGCGCGTCACCCAATCGGGGGCCACCCACTCGTTGGAGGGGTTCCCGCCGCCGAACAGAATCTCGGGCATGGTCGCAGGATCGCGGAAGACGTTCATGGGTTCGCCGCCGTCCTCCACCACCTTGATCTGGTCGGCCAGCTGCCGGCGGAGGAAGATGACCGGCGTATCGGTGCGCCCCAACTTTTCCTTCGAGCGATCGACCAACGCACCCTGCGACCACCAGGCGATGAAGTCTTGGTTCAGGATGCAGTCGAGCACCGGTTTGCCGTTCTCGTCCCAGATGGGGACTTCGTAGTACGGGATCACGTCTTGCTTCGGGGCTTCGATGCCTGGAGGCGCCGCGTAGCAACCGTAGGAGATGTGATAGGTGTGGGTGTCGTCGATAGGGACCCTGATCTGAAACTCGCTCCAAGGCGCCCCCGCCGCGTTCTGCTCGGTATAGAAGGGAAAGATGACCGTCGAGTGCCGGGACCGGTAGTCCCGCTCGGCGCCCAACTCCTTGGAGAAGACAACCCCCTTCTCCATCCCGTACTCGGTGTTGTTGGCATACAGACCCTTTATGCCAACGCTATTCTTCACGAAAGCGTCGCCTAGGTCACGCAAGCGCTGTTCTTCGCCGAGCTTCTCCAGCACGTACTGGAACAGATAGCCGTGCAGCCATATACCGTGCGTGGGGTCGCCGGTGTTCTCCTGGCACTGCAGCCAGTTGCAGTCGATGACCGTCACGCCGATCTGCCGCACGGCATTGGGCCAGACAAACAAATCCCAGGGCGGCAGTAGTGGGGCCGGCAGCGGCCCCATGTACGCGAAGATCAGGCCTCCCATCTCCTGCACCGGGTAGCCGCCAATGTTGATCCGCTCCTTGAAGCTGGAATCTGCTGCTTCCAAGGGGGTATCCGTGCATTGGCCGGTCTCGTCGTACCGCCAGCCGTGATAGGGACAGCGCAGGCCGTGCTCATCGGGAATGCCCCACTGCATGTCCACCAGCCGGTGGGCGCAGCGCTCACCGATCAGGCCCAGCTGGCCCGACTTGTCTTTGTACAGCGTGAGGTCCTCACCTAAAATGCGAATCTTGCGTACCGGGTCCTCCAGCAGTTGCGCTGCCGGCGCAATGGGGATCCAATACCGGCGCATCAACTCGCCACCGGGGGTGCCGGGGCCCACCCGTGTCAGGCGATCATTCATCTCGGGGCTGAGCATAGTCGTACTCCTTATTAGCGGTCCTGGATGCCGCTTTGTGCCGTGAGGCAAACGCGAACCATCGACTGCCGAGCAACGTGCTGCAACGGGTGTAGTTCGATAGCTCTACACCTCTATATTCGTGCCGATTATAGGTGACGGCAATTCGGCTGTCAAACGCGGCTGAGCACGTTGAGCCCCCTGCCCGCCGCTGACACGATAGTGCGGTTGAGCAGCGCCAGCGCACCCTCAATGTTAGATTCGGCGCCGGAACCGGGGTTGAGCACGCCGTGGTCCACCCCGTCGTGGACAAGGCCGCGGGCAGTGTCGTACACCGGGCGTTGGGCGGCGTTGCGGCCCCAGAACCAGGCGCGGGCCAGCTCGGCGGATCGCTGGTAGGCATCGTCACCGGTGGCTAGCGCCACAGCGTCCAGTCCCAGCACGACGCAGCTCACGTCGAACGCTACCGCATGCTGGTGGGGCAGGCCTTCGACTGCCGCCGGCGTCAGCAGTGCGTCGGCGCTCTGACGGGCGGCAGCGACCCATGCGGGCACGTTGTGCACCCGGCCGGCCTCGGCCAACGCCGCCGCCTGCAGGTGTCCCCACAGATGCGGGGCTTGCTCGTTGCGGTGGTTCAGCAGCACCGGTCCGCGGCGCATGGCGGCAATCTCGTCGCACCACCCGCTCACTGGCAGGCGCTCTTCAAGCCCCAAGCCGTCGGCCGCCAGCGCAGCCAGCACGGCGAGGGCGCGCAGGTCCATGTAGGGCGTGGGGGCGTTCAGCCAGCGAACCCCGGCTCGGAACGCCTGCCGGCAGGCTGGGTCCTCCAGCGCGGTGGCAGCGTAGGCCAGTGCGTGGAGTGCGCGCAGCGTCCACGGCGAGGGTGTGCCTGGAGCGGAGGTGAGGCCGTCCAGATTCTGCGTGCCTTGCCAATCGAGCACGAAGTTGCAGAATGACCCATCGGGCTGCTGCATTGCCCGCACGAAGGCGCTCAACCCCAGGGCACGGTCTCGGGCCCAGGGGCGGCGCCAGCGGCGCCAGATGGTGGCGTACAGCAGCAGGGCGCGCGCGGCGTCGTCCACGCAGGCAACGCCCTCGAACCCAGTGTCGGCGGCAGGCAACGTGACGAAGCTCTCACCCTGCGGGTTGGCGTACACGGTCAAGGCTAAGCCGGCCCCCTCGGGTGTGGGGACCGGCCGGGTTAGGCGGTCAAGCTGACGGAGCAACGAAAGCTTACCCGGCGAGGCTCAAGGCGTCAGGGATGGGCGCCGAAGCGAGGGGTGGCCTCGTGACGTCAGACAAACCGGGCAGCAACACCTCGTGCGATAACTGCAGCATCCGCTGGCCCACAACCGGCCAGAATGCTTGGCTGCCCCAAGCGAATGCGCTCTCCTCAATCTGCGCTCGATGGCCGGGGTCGACCAGCAGCCGGAGCAGCGCCGTGGCAAGTGCGTCGGCATCGCGGAACGGCACCAACACGCCACGGTCTTCGGCGAGTGCTTCGGCGGCATGCAAGTAGGGCGTAGAAACGACGGCCTTGCCTGCGCCAAGCGCATACGCCAGGGTGCCACTGGTGATCTGGTTGGGATCCAGGTACGGCGTCACGTAGAGGTCGGTGGCTCGCAGCGCCGACACGATCTCCCCTTGGGTGAGATAGCGATTCACAAGCTGCACACTCTGCGACAAGCCAAGCTCGTCCACCAGTCGCTCCAACTCGCGGCGGTAGCTGTCGCCCGTGCGGCGCACCACTTCCGGGTGGCTGGCGCCCAACACCAGATACAGCGCATCGGGGCACTGCGCCACAATCGGCGCCATGGCACGGATGGCGTACTCCAGGCCCTTGCGGGGATCGAGCAACCCGAAGGTGGAAATGATCCGCCGCTCCTGGGGCCACCCCAACTCCTGCCGAGCCTGAGACTTGGTCAACGGCGACACCGGCGGCACCCCGTGCGGAATGACCCGGACCTTGCTGGCGGGCACCCCGTACTGGGTGGTCAAGAGTGTGCGTGCCCGCTCGGCCATGCCAATCACCACCGAACTATGCCGCGCAATAGCCTGCACCGCGGTGCGCATGTCCTGGGGGGGATTCGGAAGCACGCTATGCAGGGTCGTGATGACCGGCAGCCGGATGGCCTCCCAGAACGCCTCTATGTGGTCATCGTACGTTTCGCCGAAACTACCGTAGAGGCCGAACTCATGTTGGACATGCACCACGTCAACGCCCGAGGCGTTCAGGCTCTCGGCGGCAGCGCGATACGAGCAAGCGTCGCCCTGGCGGATGGTCCATCGAACGTCTGGTGCGTAGCTGAGGGACGGCTCGTCCGCTTCGATAGCGGCCCAGAGCACATGAACATCGGGTTCGCCGGCGGCCCTGATGGCGTCCGCCAAGTCTTTGCTATAGGTAGCAATGCCGCACTGCCGCGGCGGCGCCGAAGAAACGAGGCCAAGCGTAATGGTGAATGGAAGTCGAGTGACGTGCATGAGTCCTCCCAAGTGGACGTGGCGCGGCCCGCTGCCGGACCGACTGCCTACGCACAACAAGGGGAACTCACCACTTAGCTGGCCGGTGCCGGTTGCCGGAGCATACCGCACAAAACAGCCGCTGCACGACCCCGTTAGGGTGACCGTCGGACTATGTACAGGCCCACCATACCACACAAGTATGTCAAGTGCGGGCAACGGGGATTGCTCACGCAAGCCGAGTACCGCGGCGGTACAGCCGGTCCTGTCGGAGGCCCTCCGCCGGAGTGCTGCTTAGCTGCGCCAGCCGTTTCGGGGTTGCTTCAGCCAGTCCAGCAAGGCGGCGAGCGATGCCGTGGCAACCGCGACGCTGGTGTCGGCGGCGCCGTAATACACGCGCAACTGGTCGCCATTCGCACCCAACACGGCACCGCAGGGGAAGACAACGTTGGGCACATCGCCGGTCAGCTCATAGTTGGTCTCGGGCCGAAACACCCACTCATCGCCACGAGCCAGTACGTGGCAGGGATCATCGATGTCGAGCAGCGCGAGCCCGACGCGGTAGATCACACCACCGGCAGTCTTCCTGACCCCATGGTAGATAAGCAGCCAACCGTCGGCCGTTTCGATCGGCGACGTCGAGAGGCCGATCTTGTCTGCATCCCAGAACGCGCCGTTGCGCGCCTCCAGCAGCATGGTGTGCTCGCCCCAGTGCTGCATATCATCCGAATACGAGACCCAGATATTCGCCTTAGCGGCGTTCAGGTGGGGCACCGGCCGGTGAATAATGGCCCAGCGCCCCTGGAACCGGCGTGGAAACAGCGCAGCATCCTTGTTCTCGGGCAGCAGAATCGCACCCCGCCGGTCGAACGTGCGGAAGTCTTCGGTGTAGGCCAGGCACACCAGGGGACCGTCGGCCGAATAGCCGGTGTAGGTTATGGCATAGCGCGAGAGCTCCGGCATCCACATGATGCGAGGGTCTTCGATGCCCCAAAGCTCCTCAGGGCAGTCCAGCGGGAGGGCCGGCATAGTGGGCGTCGTATCGATGCGCCAACCCGTCAAGCCATCGGCGCTCAGCACCGTGGTTAGGTGCGACATCCCGCTGCGATCCTCCACCCTGGCCAGCAGCAGCGTCTCGCCGCTGGGGAGCAGTACGGCGCCGGGGTTGAACACGGAGTTCGCCGGATAGGGCCATTGCGCCGCCGTCAATATCGGGTTCCCAGGGTAGCGTGCAAACAGAGAGATTGCCGGTGCTGTCGTCGGGGTGAAAAGTGTCATTCTTTGCCTTCAATTCTCTCTGAAGTTCGCTGTGGGTTGGGCTAGGACTGTTGAAAACACCCTGTGTGCCCTATTGCTATCGTACTCTCGAACGGGCGTTTCCGCCGAGGCCGTAAGCACGTACTCGCCTGGTCAGTTGCCCAAGGTCCATGAGCCAAACGTCCGGCTGCGTACCCGGTACCCCTCGTTCAACTACTGCGAGATACCCACACTCGCGGTCGCGCCCTCGCGGAAGTACATGGCGCGCTCCACGATGATCGGGTGCTCGCTATCGATGCGGGTGGAGATCGCGGCGTTGGACACCACCGCGTTGGCCAGCAGCGTGAAGCGGGCCTTGGGGCCGATGGTGTGGGTCTGACTGGTGGTCTGGCCACCCTCGGTCATGAAGGTGAGGGCGACCTGGGTGGGCGCAGCGTTGGGGTTTTGCATCAGGATGTAGGTGCTGAAGGGTGCGCCGGTCGAGCCCTCGGCCAAGTACCAGGTGCGGGCCGGGCCGGTGACGGCCATGCTGCTGTGCACGCCCCGGCCCTTGGGGTTCTCGGGCAGCGTCGAGGTCCGCTCGACAGCGATGGGCTGGTCGCTCTCCACCTGCGTCGAGAACGCGGTGTTGGGCGGCAGTACGTCGTTCACCGCCAGCGTGGCCCGGCTCCGCGGCGCAATAGTCAGGGTCTTGGTCACGTTCTGGCCATTCTCCTGCATCAGCGTGAAGGTGGTCTGCGCCGGCGATGTGCCGGGGTTCATGGCCACCAAGTTCACGGTGTGGCCGGTGAAGCCTTCGGCCGCGAACCAGCGCCGATCCAGGAACCAGGTGCCGGGCTTGCCATCGCCGGCCCGGCCGCCCTGCATGTAGCTGGCGCGCTCGGCCACGATGGGGCTGCCGGACTCCACCACCATCGAGAATCGGGCGTTGGGCAGGTGTTCGTTGGCGAACACACTCAGGCGTGATGTGGGCTTGATGGTGAACTCCTTCACCACCGGCGCACCTTCCTCTTGCAGAAAGGTGACCTTCGCCGTTGCCGGGGCCGCCGACGGGTTCATCAGCAGCAGCCACGTGTCGGTGTCGCGGCTTGAGCCGTCGGGCAGGTACCACGACCGTTGCGGGGCGTTCACCCCGGCCGACCCGTGGCCATCGAACCCGAAGTACATCGCGCGCTCCACCAGCACCGGGGCGTCGGCCTCCACCTTGGTACTGAAGGAAGCCTCGGGCACCAGCGCGTTAGCGTACACACTCAGCCGGCTCGACGCCGCAATAGGATAGCTGAAGGCAGCGGTCGTACCGTCTTCTTTGTAGAAGGTGAGCTTGGCGGTGACCGCGGTGGTGTTGGGGTTCTGAATGAGCACCCAGGTGTCGTAGGGCTTGACGGTCGCGCCCTCGGCCAGATACCAGGTCTGATAGCCGAGCCGCCCGCGGACCGACGCGAAGGCCGCCGGGTCCTCGTGGCCGATGCGCCAGGCGGCCGCGCCGGCCAGACCCATGCGGAACACCAGGTCCATCTTGGCGTCATTGGCGCGGCCGTCCTCGAACCACACCTCGAACTGCTCGCCATTGGCGCTATAGGTGAACCGAGCGGTCTGGCTCTCGGCATCGAACTGGAGTTCAGCGCCGCTCTTCTGCAAGCGCTCCATGGCGTCGGCATACTTCAACGCCTTCACGCCGCCCGCGGTCAGGTTCCACTCGTAGCCGTACCAGGCTAAGCCAAGCAGCAGCTTGTCCCGCCCAATCTGCCCGGCGGCGTAGGATGCGCTGTTCGTCACCCAACCGAAGGGCGCCGTAGACTGCGGCTTGCCCGTGCCATACCCATAGGTCATGGTGACAATGAGGTCATTGTGGGGGGCCAACGCTGCGTAATCATAGGCGCCGGCCCAACCGGTGGTCCGCTCGCGGTCTTTGGCGGCCACGGCCTGGGTTACCAGCTTGCCCTTGGCCCGCAGCAACGGGGCAAGATCGGCCATGAACTGGGTCAGGTGCGGCCGATCCTCAGCAGTAATGCCCTCAAAGTCGATGTGGGCGCCGTCGTATGCCCCGTCCAGCACCATCTGCACAATGCGGTCGACAGCGGCCTTGCGCGTGGCCGGATCGGCCAGCACATCACGGAACTTTTCGTACTGATCGCTGTTCTTGATCATGGGCAACACCCGCACGTTGCTCTTACGGGCCAGTTCCATGACCGTGGCCTGCTCGGCCGGACTCGTACGGGTCTCCCCCGTCAGCAGTGCACCCTGCCCGTCAATCTGGAACCAGTAGGGCGAGAGGTGGGTGAGACTGCGAATGTTCTGCTTTAGCGATTCCAGGGAATCGGCCGCGTACGGCACGTAGTAACCCCACCGAACCTTGCCCACATACGAGGGCGCCACCGGCGTGGCGGCGGTCGCATCGGGTGCAACAGCGTCTCCGGGCAACAGCAGCAGGGCGCTCGCGAGCAGCACTGCCGCCAGCCGGGCGGTCGGAGAAAAGAACAGGTGCATTGCGGGCCTCCATATGTCGAACGACACCGTTTCGCGTTGTCCGGCATGATACGCTGTGCTAGGATCGGCGTGACGTTCATGTGAAGAAACGAACGCGCGTGCGGGTAGTTACGGCGCGACTGCGGCGCAGCATACAGGAGTGT
>CAXNDA010000016.1:0-13321 GCA_964200875.1 Chloroflexota bacterium
TCCCTGCTAGGGAGGGGAATCGAGTCATTCCTCCCCCTTGCAGGGGGAGGTTAGGAGGGGGTAGAAGCCTCGCCTCCTACCAGGTTCGGGTGCGAATCCCAGTGGGAGCGAGGAGCAAGCGATGGGCGCTGGCGACGGGGCAATCTTCACACGGCACACGGCCAACCTGGCACCGTACAGCGTGCCCTACCTGAAGGGCGGGCTGCAGCGCGACGTGGAGCCGGTGCTGTACTTGCACGGCCTGGGCGGCGGCGGCAAGTGGGAGTCGTTCCAGATGGCGCTGGCGACGGTTACCCTCACCATCGCGCCCCAGCTCCCCGGCTGGCAGCAGGGCCAGCCGCCGGAAGGGCTCGATTCGCCGGACGCCTACGCCGGGCTGATGCTGCGCCTGCTCGACGACCTCGGCCTCAGCGAGGTCACGGTGATTGGGCACTCCATAGGTGGGTGGGTGGCCGCATGCCTGGCGGCGGCGCACCCAGAACGGGTGGCCCGCCTGGTGCTTATCGACCCCCTGGGCTTGGAGATGCCGGCGACGCCCAGCCCCGACCTAGCTTCGCTGGACGAGGACGCCTTCGCCGCGAAGACCTTCGGGAAGCTTGGCCTCATCGCAACAGCGCAGGCCTACGGCTTCGGCGCCGAGTGGCAGAACGTGCGCAACGGGCAGGAGTTCGAACGGCAGTGGAAGGGGCGCACCACCCTGGTCAGCCTGCTAAAGGGCAGCGCCGCCGATCCGGCGATGACGCAGGCGCTGGCAGCGTTCGAGCACGACACCCTGCTGGTCTGGGGCCGGCTCGATGGCCTGGCGCCGTTGGGGCAAGGCGAGGCACTGCAACGCAGCATGCCTCACGCCACCCTGCAGGTGGTGGAACGGGCCGGCCACTTGCCCATGATCGAACGTCCCGAGACCGTGAACCGTCTGGTGCGAGACTACCTGCTGGGCATCGAAGAGCCAATCCCAGAAGTGGTGCGTGTTCGCTAACGCGGGGCCACGTCAGGCGGCGGCCCGCTGAGAGGCGCCGCCCGTGAGGTTCGCCTCGACGTCCGGGTACTCCTGCTCCACCTCTTCCATGATGTCCTTGACCTTGGCTGCATCCAAACCGAGGGCCTTCTGCGCGGCCGGATTGAGGGCTGGTATCAGCGCATCGCCCCCCGAACCGATCTCCAGCGCGCGGCTGATCAGGTCAGCGACGTGTACCGCGGCGGCGAGTAGCGGATGGGTCTTCGCCTGGTCCGGCCGGTGGTGCAGGCTGACAGCTTCAGCAAGGCTGGGCGGAAAGCCCCACTTCTCGGCAAGCATCGCGCCGATGGCGGCGTGGTTGATGCCGGTCACCGCACTCTCAGCATCCAAGAACAGGATTTCATCCTGCGCTGCCACTTCAAGCGTGGCCTGAAAGGCTTCGGCGGCGCTGCGCAGCAAGATCATCTTGCCGATGTCGTGCAACAAGCCGGCAACGAAGAACTGCTCCAGATCCGGCGCTCGCATCCGGCGGCCGATGATCTTGGCCGCTACCCCGGCTCCGATGGAGTGATACCACAGCTGCTCGACGGCCTTGGGGTCGATGCCCGGCGGCGCCTTGAACATACCCTCGGCAGTGATGGCCAGCACCAGGTCCTTCACGGTCTGGAAGCCCAACAGCTTGACCGCAAAGCTGATGGTATCGACCTTCTTGCGCATGCCGTAGAAGGGCGAGTTGACCACCTGAAGCAGCCGTGAAGCGCTGGCGGGATCGCCTGAGACGACCTCGCTGACTTGGTTAACCGATGCATTCGGATCGTCGACCAATCGGGACAGCTTCTGATAGACCAGGGGTACGGTGGGGAGTTGCTTCGGGTCGGACAGGACCTGCGTGAGGCCAGCGCGCAGCGTCAGCATGCTCTTCTTGGGCCCCGCTGCCGCCGAAGATGCCGGCTTCTGCTCACCGCCGAACCTTCGGTGGCCTGCCGAGCGCGGTTGTCCGGCCACAATCAGCGCTTCACGATCGGTGAGCACCGCCGTCGCAGCTTCAGCGAAATCGCTCATGCCCAGTTCTTGACCGACGCGAGCGAAACGAGTGCGTACAGCCTGCTGCACTACCGTAAGCTCCTCGGCCTCCTGCTCGACGTTGGCGGGCGCAAGCGGTGTCGTGGTGTCTACCGAGTCGATCGCCGGCGCGGTGCTGGGCATGGGCCCAGCCATGAAACTCTCGCGACTCAGCATGCCCGCCAGCGCGGAGAAGCCAGGCTTAGCGCCGGGTGCCGTATCTAACTGTTGCGTATCACTCATGGTCGCCTCGTTTGAGCGCCACCCTACCGGAAAGGCTCGGATGGACGCTCATGCGGAAAATGCCTCATGGTCATCATCGGCAGCGGGCTCCAAAAGAGCAGCTTGACGCCATGCATCCGCGTTGCTGACGTCACCCCCCTTTGAACAGCAGCCGCTTTCCCTTGAGGTAGTCCACCAGCCTGCGCAGCATCAGGCGTCCCTCCCCAGGCAGGCCCGACGAGTGATCCAGGGCGATATCGAGCAGGTCTGCCCAACTTAGCCACCGGAACCGGCCGGCCAAACGATCAATCTGCGCCGCATCGCGAGAGGGCAGCCGTGCCGCCAAGAAGGCGCGATCGCTGCTGTAGCGTGGGGCAAGCGCTTCGTAGGCCATGGCCCGCGTATCGGGGCCCTCATGACGATAGTCATCGGTCACGAACAGGAGCCAGGGTACGCGGTCCGGTCCTGCCAGCTCCAGAGCCGTGTCGAGCCCCCGGGCCAGGGCATCGCGGTGGGCGTCCCAAAAGGTTCGGCGTTCGATGTCGCGCCGGTACACCCCCATCACCACCACCACATCGGCGGGCGTGGTGATGATAAGGTCAGCCTCGAAGGAAGGTTCCAGTACACCGTCACCGCGGTCTGCTCCCTCGTCCACCATGCGCTTCCAGCGCTCCCGTTGCTCGGCGACTCTCGCTAAGCGCGCCGATGCGGGAGCCTGCTGCATCACGTCGGCGGGGGCAAGGCCGTCCGGATGTTCGAGTAGCCAGAGCAGATGCGAGCGTGGCGCAGGTATGCTGCTCCACCAGCTGAACTCGGCCGGGTCCCAGCCTCCGTCGTGGGTTTGGGAGCCGAGGACGTGCGGGAGCCATCCCTCGGCCGGGAGGCGCTGGAGCGTGCGGAAGACGCTCCACGTCACCGCCGCGTCGCTGCGTGGACTCACCAGGTCGGCGAGCTTCTTGCGGGCTACGCCATCGGGGCGCACGAACGGCGGACCGCGAAGTTCCGGCGCGTCCCAGTCCAGCAGCAGGGCCTGCTGCAAGCGGGGCACTAGTTCAGCGAAACCGGCCAAGGCGACTAGTGCGCCAACGTCGCCACGGTCACTCCCTCGCCGCCCTGCTCACGAGCGGCGGTCTCGTAGCCGCGCACCAGCGGATGCTGCGATAGCACGTCACGAACGGCCTGACGCATGACGCCGGTGCCCTTGCCGTGGATGACCCTGACGAAGGGCAGGCCCGCTCGGAATGCATCCTCCAGATACTGGTCGAGTTTGCTCAGCGCCTCCTCGACGCGCTGCCCGCGCAGATGCACCTCCGATTCCACCGGTTCGGTTGGGCCGGCCGACAGCGTCCAGCCCCGATGGCGAGCTTCGGGCATGGCGCCGGGGGCGTTCGGGGTGCTGGGGCCGGCCGGCTCAAGCTGACCAACCTTGACGATCGACCGGAACTGCCCCATCAGCACTGCCACATCCCCCTGCTCGTTGGGCGGCTCCACCACCTCCACCACCTGGTCCAGCCCGCGCAGCCGCACCCGAGCACCCGGTACCAGCCGCAGCACTTCCTCGGGACCGACCGTGCGGCGCTGGCGCTTGGGGGCCTGCCAGCGCTTGCTCTCCACCCGTTCGCTCACCTGCTGCAGCGCCTTCGCTGCCGCCACCAGCTCTTCGCGCCGCTGGTCACGCAGTGCGCGCTCAATGGCTTGGGTGGCGCGCGTGAGCTGGCCACGCACATCATCTTCCTGACGGGCCAGCCGCTGCCGGGCGTCCTCCAGCAGCTGGGTGCGCTGCTTCTCGATTTCGATCTCGTGGGCCGCCCACCGCCGCTGAGCGTCTTCCGCCTTGCGGCGTGCTTCGGTTGCCCGCGCGCTCTCACGGCGGGCCACTTCGCGTTCGTGCTGCAGTTCGTTGAGCAGCGCTTCAACCTGCAGGTGTTCTGGGTGCAGCAGATCCTGCGCCGCCCGGCCAATCTCGATGGGGAGCCCCAGCCGTCCGGCGATGGACAAGGCGTTGCTTTGACCGGGAATACCAATGATGAGGCGATAGGTTGGCCGAAGCGTCTTCAAGTCGAACTCCACCGAGGCATTGCGCACGCTCGGCGTGTTGTGCGCGAAGGCCTTGAGGTCGCTGTGGTGTGTGGTGGCTATCGTGCTGACGTCTCGTTCCAGCAGATGAGAGAGGATCGCTCGTGCCAGCGCTGATCCCTCTTCGGGATCGGTGCCGGCGCCCAGCTCGTCGAGCAGCACCAGGCAGTCGGCGGTGGCCTCCTTCAGAATGGCGATGATGTTGGTCATGTGTCCGCTGAAGGTGGAGAGCGACTGCTCGATGCTCTGCTCATCGCCAATGTCGGCGAACACCTCGCGGTAGAAGGGGATAGCGGTGCCTTCAGCCTCGGCCGGCAGCGGGATGCCCGCGAGGGCCATGACCACCAGCAAGCCTACCGTCTTCAGGGCGACGGTCTTGCCGCCGGTATTCGGGCCGGTGACCACCAGCGTGGACACATCGTCGCCGAGGGTCAGCGAGAGAGGGACAACCTCGCCGGTGAGCAGCGGATGGCGCGCGGTTCTCAGCGCCAGGGTTGGCCGCTGCCCAGGTGTGAGTTGGGTGACGGTGGCGGGCCAGGCATGCAGCTGCTGCGCATAACGGGCCTTTGCCAGCGTCACGTCGAACCACGCCAGCGTGTCCACCGATTGGGTGATGTCGCCGGCGTAGTCGCCCACCAGATCCGAGAGTTCCCGGAGCACCCGCTCCACTTCTCGGGTCTCTTCAAGCTGTGCCTGGCGCCAATCGTTGCCGAGGTCCACGACCTCCAGCGGCTCCATGAACACGGTTGCGCCGCTGGACGAGAGGTCGTGGACGATGCCGCGGAACTCGCCGCGGAAGTCTGCTTTGACGGGCACCACGTAGCGGCCGTTGCGCAGGGTGACCAGCGGCTCTTGCAGCACGGCCCGCCCCTTGGTGGAGTTCATGATATGGGTCAGGCGGTCCAGCAGCCGTTCGTGTGTATGCTTCACCAATGCCCGCAGCCGGGCGAGACTCGGGCTGGCAGCGTCGAGCACCTCGGCGCGGGTTCCGATACAGCGGCTAATCGCACGCGCAACTTCCGCGGTGTCGGGCAGCGTCTCCACCCGGTCCCACAGCAGTGGCGCCACCGAGGCAGCGCGTTCCACCGAGCGGTGGAGGGTCCGGGCACACTCCAGGGTGTCGCGTATCTCGAGCAGGTGCGCGGCGGTCAACATGCCGCCGAGCTGCGCAGCCTCGGCCTGCGGGCGGACATCGTGCGCCCCGGCCAACCCAACGTTGAGATTCCCCTCCAGCAGGTGCAGCAGTTCAGCCGTTTCCTGGTGGGCGCGTACCACGGCGGCATGCGTGGGCAACGGCTCCAGCTCCAACGCGCGCTGCTTGCCCGCGGAGAAGGCGGCCAGGGCGGCGAGACGCTCCAGCACCTTGGGAAATTCGAGGAGGTTGAGGCTTTTGTAGTTCACTTTAGATGAGAAAGAGCCTCACGGCGTTACCGCGAGGCTCTTAACGATGGAGAGGAGGGCTGGGCTCAGTACTCCACCCGTTCGCGCAGCACATGCGGTTTCAACAGTGTGATCTTCTGACGGTCTACTTTGATAATACCCTCTTCCTCAAGGGCGCTCAGGCTCCGGTTCACACTTTCTCGGGTGGCGCTGACCATTGCGGCGAAATCTTGCTGCCGCAACTTGATGCTGATCTCGATAACAGGGCCGACCTTCGTTCCGAAACCCTCGCCCAACTCCAGCAGTTTCTTGGCCACACGGGTCGGCAGATCCAGAAACGCCGCGTCGGTAATGGTCGCATCGGCGTGGCGCAGGCGTCCCGAGAGCACCGCGAGGACCGCCATCGCAGCTTCCGGCGTCTCCCGCACAAAGTCCAAGAAGTCACTGCGGTTCAAGGCCAGCACCCGACTGGTCTCCATGGCGATGGCAGAGGCTGACCGCGGCACACCATCCAGCAGCGAAAGCTCTCCGAACACTTCGCCGGACTTCAGAATGCTGAGCACCACCTCCTGCCCGTCCTCGGAGGTCACGTAGATCTTAATCAGGCCATCCAGGATGAGAAAGCAGGTCTGGCCTGGGTCGTCTTTGCCGAACACGATGGTGCCCTGCCGGTAGTTGAGCGGCCGGAGCCGGGCGCTCAGGGCGCGCAGCGAATCGGCAGACATCCCCTGGAAGAGGTAAATGTTTGCGAGCTGCCCCGAGTAGTCCCGTGCTGGTGACCCTAGTGTTGTGCGTGGTGCTACTGTTGTCATATCAAACCGCCTCTCTCCCTGTATGCAGGGGCGAGGCCGGCTATCGCCGCAGTACCTCGCGCACCCGTCCAATCAACGCTTCGTCCTCGCCCGGCTGCACGGTGCGCGGGTCCAGCAGCAGCCGGTCACGTTCGATACGCGCCACCACCGCGGGGTTCCCCGTCCGCAACTGCGCCGCCAGCAGTTCCGCCGAACCCGGAAGGGCCGTCCCATCCAGCACCACGGCGTAACTCGGCAGACTCTCTTCGGGCAGGCTGCCACCACCTATCATCGACCGCACTTCCGAAATGTGTGCGCCGTCACCGATGACCGCTGCCCAGCGCTCCGCCCGCACCCCCACCGCCTCGGCGGGCGTGCTGATCATGCGCCACACCGGTACTTCGGTGGTGGCCTCGTTACGCAGGTAGTGCTGTACCGTGGCCGCCAACGCCGCCAGGCTCAGCTTATCGATACGGACGGCACGGGCGAGGGGATGGCGCTTCAGGCTGTCCACCTGTGCGCGCTTGCCGGCAATGATGCCCGCTTGGGGGCCACCCAACAGCTTGTCGCCCGAGAAGAACACGAGGTCAGCCCCTGCCGCCACGCTGTCCTGTACCAAGGGTTCGGGGGCTAGGCCGTAGGTCTGGGTGGGCAAGAGGCAGCCACTGCCCACGTCGTCGAGCACCAACACGCCGCGACGCGCCGCCAACTCGATCATCTCCGCGACGGCCACCTCGTGGGTGAATCCCACGATGCGGAAGTTGGAGCTGTGGACACGCAACACCGCGGCTGTTTCGGCGGTCAGCGCGCTCTCATAATCGGCAAGATAGGTCCGGTTGGTGGTGCCGACCTCGACCAGGCGTGCGCCGCTCTGCCGCAGCACATCGGGTATGCGGAAGCCGCCGCCGATCTCCACGGCCTGCCCGCGGGAAACAACGACCTCTTTGCCGGTAGCGATGGCGCTGAGGCCCAGCAGGAGAGCCGAAGCGTTGTTGTTGACCACCATGGCGGCTTCGGCCCCCGTTAACTCGGTGATCAGCCGTTCGATGTGGCTGTGCCGGCTACCGCGTTCGCCGGCGTCAAGGTCATACTCCAAGTTGCTGTACCCCTGGGCCACCAGCCGCACCGCCTCGATGGCGGCCGCCGAAAGCGGGGCTCGCCCCAGGTTGGTGTGAATAATGACCCCGGTGGCGTTGATCACCGGCCGCAGCGGGCTGCGCAGGTCGGCGGTCAGCGCTTGAGCCACCTGTTCAGCAATGGCCTCGGCCTGAGGCGCCTCTGCGCCCCCGGCGATGGCCGACCGCGCATCCTCCAGCGCGCGCCGGGCCCGCTCGGTGACGCGCGCCGGTCCGTAGACACCAACCAACCCCTGTAGGCGTGCGTCGGCCAACAGCCGGTCAACGGAGGGAAGGGAGCGGTAGGGTGAGGTGGTCATAGGGGATAACGTGCTGGGATCAGGTCTGGGTCTGCTTGGACTGATAGTCACCGATCCACCGCACGAATGGCAAGCTTGCGCCCACGGTGTTCACCAAGCGCCGGTCGTTCGTCCAGAAGGGGCACCTTAGCCATTCCGCAAGGGCGAGGTAGTGGGCATCGTAAGCGGCCGGAAGGGAGAACCTGGTGGACAGCGACAGCGCGCGCAAATGCATGTCGGGCGCCGTGACCACCGCCACGCCAAGAGCTAAGAAGTCGGCCAGGTACTCGCGAGCTTCGTTGGCCGGTATGAGACGACGGCGCACGCGCTGAAGAACCACGTTGGTCAGTTCGAACGCCAGCAGTGGCGGTGCGCAGGGTGCATCGCCTGCGGTGATCATGTCGGCCAGCAGGGCCCTCGCCGTCGCGGACAGGTCCTCCTCAAAGATCCATTGCGCGGCGACGCTGGCGTCCACGCAGATCACGAGTAACCGAGCTGCAGGTCTCGCTCCTGGCGCATCTCCCGAATGATGTCGGTCGAGTCGTCGAAAGGGATTCCGCCCCGGCGTTCCAAGTCTCGCTGCCCCCGCTCTTTTAGCCGTTGCAGCACGTGCAGGCGACGCTCGATCTCTGCCGGCGTCAGGGGCGCCAACCCCAGCACGTCCTCGCGGCTGGGCACCCCCACCGGCTCCAGTCGGTTCGCGGGCAGAATCGCGATCACCTGGCTGAGGTCCGCCTCGAGCACTCGCACGCGCTTGGCGCCAACCCGATAGGCCGGCAGCCGGCCAACCCGAATCCACCGGCGCACCGTCTGGGCAGAAACGCCCAACCGGCGCGCAGCCTGATCAACGGTGAGTGCGTCTTCGACAAGGGAGGAAGCCATGGCCGCAGCATAGCACAATGATCACGAATGATCACATCGCGACGCCTTCAAGCCTTCAAGCACGCCACTATCGCGTAGCCGCCGGGTCGATCGGCGTGTCGATCCACGACGCCTCCCAGAGGGCGGCCGCGGCGGGGGAGACGTCGACAGCGTGCGGGGCCGACGCCTCGGGCAGGCCGGTGTTGATGTGGCCGAGCTGCCGCATGAACTCGCGGCACGCCATGGTCACGATTTCGGTGCGGGTGGTGTTTCGGGCCGCGGCCACACTATCGATCTGTTCGATAAGTGCGGGGTCGAGCGTCAGGATTATCGAGTCATCGGGCATGAAGTACCGCCTCGTTCGAGGGTGGCCACAGGTGGGTCTCCTCCACTTTAGCGGCAGATACGCTGCTATAAAAGCGGGTGCGCGCCTTTACCCGCCTGATCCACGGGGTTTACAATGAGGTGCAATTCGGATTGTGAATCCCTACACAAACTCAGGAGGCTCTTGTGCAGCTGCGTATCCCCGGTCCAACACCCGTCCCACCCGAGGTGCTACAGGCGGGAGCCTCCCCGATGGTGAATCACCGCGGGCCCGAGTTTGCCGAACTCATCACCCGTGTCACGGCTCGCATGAAAGAGCTGATGATGACCCAGAACGACCTGTTCGTGCTCACCGGCTCGGGCACCGGCGCGCTGGAGTCGGCCGTGGTGAACACCCTCTCCCCCGGCCAGAAGGTACTGGCCGTATCTATCGGTGAGTTCGGTGACCGCTTCACCGAGATCGCCCATGCGTTCGGCGCGAACGTCATCCGCATGCGCTTCGAGGCTGGCGAACACGCCGACCTGAACCGCATCCGCGAGACGCTGGTGGCCGACCGCGACATTCGTGCGTTGATGATTACCCACAACGAGACCTCGACGGGCGTGACCAATGACATGCGGGCCGTAGGCGCCATGGCGCGCGAGCTCGACGTGCTGCTGCTGGTCGACTCGGTGAGTGGCATCGGCGCGCTGCCCTACCCTGTGGATGCTTGGGGCGGCGATGTGGTCGCCACCGGTAGCCAGAAGGGCTGGATGGCGCCTCCCGGGCTTGCGATGGTTGCGGTGAGTCAGCGTGCGATGGACGCCGGCAAAGAGGCCAAGATGCCGCGCGTCTACTGGGACTACGCTGCTGCGAAGAGCTACCTCGCGAAGAATCAGACGCCGTGGACGCCCGCCCTCTCGGTGATGTACGCGCTGGACAAGGGCTTGGAGCTGATGGTGAACGAGGGGCTGGAGAACGTGCTCGCCCGTCATGCCCGCGTGGGCCAGACCGTGCGCGACGCAGTGAAGAGCATCGGCATGGACCTACTGCCCAGAGATGAGAAGTACGCGTCGAACTCGGTGACTGCCATCAAGATGCCCGAGGGCGTCAGCAGCATCGACGTTCAGAAGGCCGTGCGCGAGGAGTTCGACATCGAGCTGGCCATCGGCCAAGGCTCACTCACGCCGAAGCTCATCCGCGTGGGGCACCTGGGCTGGGTGTCCGACAAGGACATCGCAGACGTTTCGACGGCGCTCAAGGCCGTGATGCCCCGCTTCACCAAGGGGGCATAGGTGGGTGGCCGTGTTCTGGTTACCGACCCGCTGGCGGCCGATGGTTTAGCGATTCTCCAGCGAGACCTGGATGTGGATGTCAGAACCGGGCTGAAGGGCCAGGACCTGCTGGACGCCGTCAAGGACTACGATGCGCTGATTGTCCGGAGTGAGACCCGCGTGACCGCCGAGGTCATTGCTGCGGGCGCCAAACTGCAGATTATCGGACGGGCCGGTGTCGGCGTCGATAACATCAATGTCGACGCCGCCACGCAGCGCGGCATCATCGTGGTGAACGCCCCTACAGGCAACACTATCTCGGCCGCCGAGCTGACCTTCGGGCTGATTCTCGCAATGGCCCGCAACATTCCCCAGGCGCATGCCAGCATGAAGGCGGGGCAGTGGCGGCGCAGCGAGTTTGTGGGCGTGGAGCTACGCGGCAAGACGCTCGGGATCGTCGGCTTGGGCCGGGTAGGGTCGGAACTGGCCCGCCGCGCCCGTGCGTTTGAGATGCACATCGTGGCTTACGACCCCTTCGTTTCGGAAGAGCGGGCGCGAGACCTGCACGTCGACATGCTCTCGCTGGAGGCGGTGCTGCAGCGTTCCGACTTCCTGAGCCTGCATACACCGCTGACCGACGCCACCAAGAGTCTGATTACGGCGAAAGAGCTGGCCCTGTGCAAGCCGGGCGTGCGCATTGTGAACGCGGCCCGTGGCGGCATTGTAGACGAGCAAGCGCTGGTGGACGCGGTGGAGTCGGGCCACGTGGCGGCCGCAGCCATCGACGTGTTCCCGGTGGAGCCGGTCAAGGAGACGGTGCTGACCCAAAGCGAGCGCATCATCGTGACGCCGCACCTGGGCGCCAGCACCGCCGAGGCGCAGGTGAACGTGGCGGTAGACGTGGCCCAAGAAGTGGTCAATGTGCTCAGCGGCATTCCCGCCCGCTACGCCGTCAACCTGCCGTTGGTGTCGCCAGAGGCCATGAGCACCGTGGCCCCATTCCTGTCGGTGGCCGCCATCTGCGGCAATATCGCCACCCAGCTTGCCGAGGGGCAACTGGAAGGCTTGCACATCAAGTACGAGGGCGATCTTGCCGACGTGGACACGGCCCCGTTGAAGGCAGCGGTGCTGGGCGGTGTGCTGCGCACCATCAGCGACGAGCGGGTGAGCCTGGTAAACGCCAGCCTCATCGCCGAGAGCCGCGGCATCCGCATTACCGAAGAGAAGGGCCCCGCCGCTGAGACCTACTCCAACCTGGTGACCGTGACGGCCCAGGCCACTGGCGGCCACGTGGTAGTCTCGGGCATGAATCACCACGAGACGCCGCACATCGTGCGCATCAACGACTATTGGGTAGACCTGGAGATGGCCGCGGTGCCCTACCTGCTGCTGCTAGAGAACGACGACAGCCCCGGCAAGATTGGGGCCATCGGTACCATTCTGGGGAACGCCGACATCAACATAGCCTTTATGCAGGTGGGGCGAGACCGCCCGCGCGGCAGCGCCCTGATGGTGTTAGGGCTCGACAACGCGATCGACGAGCCGGTGCGACAGCAGGTTGCGTCGGTACCGGGGGTCAAAAACGTGCGGTCGGTGCGAGCCTAGGCAGGCCGCTCGGGTCGGCCCGGCCTGATCGCGGCCCAGGTCTCTCCCAGTGCGTGCGGAGTGGCTTCCAGGGCTAGGGTTGGGGCCGTCGCCGGCATCGCATTTCGGGCCGCTCATGGTGAGGCTCTCGAACCACGAGCGGAGAACCAGCTATCGGCCGTTCGTTTCTCCCCCTGCCTAGGGGGAGACGAAGAGGGGTTCCGAAAGGCGCACACCCAAGACGTGGACGTGGGCGGTACTATCAAGCCTCCCCTAGCCCCTCCCCACTTGGGAGGGGAAGGAGAGCGGTACCGCACTTGTCCTATCCTTCTCCCCTGCGTGGGTGAGACTAAGAGGGCGTTTTGAAGCCGCTCGGCAGACCCGCGGCTCTCCCCCCAAAGGAATCAACAATCACTACCCTCAGCGGTGTACGCGCCATCCTGTTCGACTTCGACGAGACGCTGGCGCCCGACGAGCCGAAGGTGGACCGCGCCATGCAGACGGCCGTGGCCATGCTCCGCGATCGCGAATACTTCCTGGTGGACCGCGTAGCCGAGGCGGTGCTGAAGCATGCCCGCGGCCTTTGGCAGGCATCGGAGCACCACGAGGTGATGAACGCGATCGGCGTGAGTGCCTGGGAGGCGCTGTGGGCCCGGTTCGAGGGCGAGAACCCACCTATGCCTCACATTCGCCACTGGGTGCTCGAAGCCTACCGGCCGGCGGTGTGGGAAGGCCTGCTGGATGCGCTGGAGATCACCGAGAATGGGCTGGCCGGGCAACTCGACCTCCGCTTCCAGGCAGAACGGCGCGCCCTGGGGGCTGAGCTGTTCCCGGAAACCACCGCGGTACTCGATGCGCTGGGGGCACAGCGCAGCCTGGGTTTAGTAACCAACGGCCTGAGCTGCCTACAGCGCGAGAAGATCACGGCCGCCGGGCTCGCCGCGCGATTCGGGGCGATTGTTGTTTCGGGCGAAGTGGGCTACGGCAAACCCCGGCCCGAACCCTTCTTGGCAGCCTTGGACCGGCTGGCGGTACCGCCAGAAGCCGCTATCATGGTGGGCGATAGTCTGATGCGTGATGTCGCGGGCGCCCACGCGGCCGGTATGCGTGCAGTATGGGTGAACCGCACCGGCAAGGCGCGCGTGCACGGGCCCGCCCCAGACTACGAAGTGGCCGATCTCACTGGACTTCTGGAGTTGCTTGCGTGATTGATATCAACCTCGATCCCAACATGATCGTGCTCGGCCCACTGCTGATCACGTGGCACGGGTTCTTTAGCGCCGTCGGCCTCGGTATCGGCATGTGGCTCACGGCCCGGCTGGTGCGGGGCACAGCGATGACCGCCGACGATGTGTACACCATCGCCCTGGCGGCGGTACCGGGCGGCATCATTGG